>JAUMXT010000175.1 GCA_030529015.1 Bacillota bacterium
AGTCCACCATAGCGTTGCGGATCGCCGGTGCTGCATAGGTCAGAAACTTGTTGCCTGTGTCGGGGTCATAACCGGGGATGCAGTCCAACAAGCCCAGAGACCCTTCCTGCACCAGATCGTTGATCTCAATGCCAAGAGCGGCGTTCAGTTCCCGCTGTGCGCTCCACATTTCATAGGCAGTTCTTTTTATGAAGCGAAAATTGTTCTCTACAAGCGCATTTCTCGCTTCTGTATCGCCGTCCAGGGCGGCAATACAGAGCTGCTCATTACTCATCTGGCTTGTCATTTGGTGCTTTCATGGCCTCTGCAAAGCCAAGCAGAGCCTTATTTAACTCGTTCAGTGTATCCTGATCGACACCGTGCATATTGGAAACCGTACCGGTAATTGCATCAGCAAACTGCTGCGGCACAATGGAAGGGTTTCGCATATCCTGTCCCTTGGTGAGTGCAGCAAACATATCTGCAGTAATTTCTTTGCTGATGGCTTTCTGGGCTTCCACATCACTGCCGTATTCCTTTTTCACCTCTTTTACCGCAGCCATAAAGGTGTTCTGGATATTGGTCAGATCTGCCTGATACATTGGCGCTTTACAGGCATTGGCATCTCTTGCCGCCTGCACTGCGGCAGGCGTTTTGTTCTCCGCCAACAGCATAGAGCTAATAGATGCGAGCATCTGGTTTTGTGCGGCAAAACCGGCAGCCGTTGTATCATCGAGATACTGCGCAATCATATAAGTAACAGTTGCAAACCGAGGGCTTTCTAAAAGACGATTCACAACATCGGGTTTGACCTTTCCGGTGTAAAGGTTCTTGGCAGCTTCCACGGACAAGCCCAACTCGGAAATATCATAATTCTTTTTGTCGGGAATTTCGGTTGTTCCCAAGATAAAGTCCGTGGAAACATTGAACACTCTGGCAATGCGGATCACGCTTTCTTCGCTGAGCTTTTCTGTTGTGCCGTTGAGAAAGCGCCCGAGGGTGCTTTCATGCACACCAATGGAAAGCGCCAGTTTCTTCTGTGTGACCTTGCGCTCTTTCATCAGATCTATAATTCGGGTACGAACGTCAGCCGGTAAATAGGTGTTGGACATTAGCTGCCCTCCTTTTCGTTGGTATGGTGTTTATTTTATTCCAGTAAAAGCCAATCAGCGATGTCGTGGATCTCAATTCCCTCATAGCTGTATTTCGGGTGCTTTGTTCTGGCGATGATCATCTTCGGATAAGCATCCCGGATCTGAAGCAGAGGAGAACATTCTCTCTCAAAGGTTTCCTGTCCGGAGATATTGTCGCTTACCTGAATATAAATTTTCTCGCTGCCCCGCTGAGCAACAAAGTCGATTTCTTTTTGGTAGAGCTTGCCGACATAAACATCGTATCCACGGCGCAGAAGCTCGATACAAACCATGTTCTCATAGACTCTGCCATAGTCCATATTTCTGCTCCCCAAAATTGCGTATCGAATGCCGGTATCGCACAGATAGAACTTTTCAGAGCTTTCAAGATACTTCTTGCCACGAATGTCGTATCGCTTAACATCATAAAACACAAAGGCGTTGCACAAATACTTGATGTACTTGCCGATGGTTACATGGTTGGTCGGGGTATCATTTGCGGTCAGAAGCTGGCTGACCTTGTTAGGCGAAGTCAGATTGCTGATGTTGTCCATCAGGAACTCGCTCAAACGCTGCAAAACCAAAGTGTCCGGCAGAGCGTATTTCTGCACCAAGTCCCTTGTGACAATCGTTTCATAGACTTCCTTGATATAGTTCGATCTGTCTTTTTCGGTTCTGTAGGCATAAGAGCCTGCCAAACCGCCCTTGATAGAGTAATCATCAAAGAGCTTGTCTTTATCGGTAACATCATCGTGATACTGGCAGTACTCCCGGAAGCTGAACGGGAACACGTGGATTTCAATGTAGCGTCCGGTAAACAGCGTTGCCAGATCCGCACTCAGCAAAAAAGCGTTGGAGCCGGTTACATAGATGTCGTATTTCCCCTTGGAGTAAAGGCTGTTGATCGCCAGCTCGAACTTGGGACACATCTGCACTTCATCCACGAACAGATAGTTTGTTTTACCTTCCTGGTAATGTTCTTCCACATAGGTGTGCAGGGCATGGTATTCTTTGATTTCTTCATAAGCCAAGTCCATGAAATCAATGAAAATGATATTGATGTTTTCCGCACTGTTCTTCAGGTACTCGATATATGCCTGCATCAATTTAGATTTACCGGATCGACGAATACCTGTAATAATCTTGATGTCAGGGGTTCCATTCAGCTCGATAATTCTGTCGAGATAGTTCGCTCTCGTAATTGTTTTCATATGGTCACCCGCTTTCAAAAGTTGAATAATTTTCGTTTCTTGAAACTGTCTACGCTCATTATACTGCCGATCATTAGTATATGCAAGTGTACGCTTTCCAAAACACAAAAAATTTACATTTTCGAAAGCGACAAATAAATGATATGGATTTGCCAACATCGCCGCTCCTAAAATTGCATTTTTGCAATTTTTAGGGGCGGCTTTTTTGCTTTCTTGCATGAGCGCCTGATTTTTCGGTTGAAACTGATTTT
>JAUMXT010000006.1 GCA_030529015.1 Bacillota bacterium
TAGACTTTATCTGTTCCTCTATGCTATTGACAGAGAACGTTTCATGCATCTTCTGGACTTCTCACATCCGCAGACAGAAGAAGAACTTGCTATCATCAAGGCTGAGCAGGAAGCTGAGGCTGCTGCCAACGCTCCTAAGGAAAAGGTTTACGGAGAACCTGATGAAGTGAAGCCTATCATTGAGCCTAATATCAATGTTGATCAGTTCTTTGCAATGGACCTGAGAGTTTGCAAGATCGTTAAATGTCAGGAAATAAGAAAAGCGCACAGCAACTACAAGCTTACACTTTTCGATGGTCTGAAAGAAAGAGTCATCGTATCCAGCATCAAGGCTGACTATACTCCTGAAGAGCTGGTTGGCAAGAAGATTATCGTTGTTGCTAATCTTGAGCCTGCAAGACTTACAGGTGTTACAAGTGAAGGTATGCTTCTGGCAGGTACAAACAATGCGTGCGGATGCCAGGTTATCTTCGTAGATGACATCGTTCCTGAAGGAACAAGAATCTGCTAAATAAAAGACAAAAAACGGAATCATCTGATTCCGTTTTCCATTAAAGGAGACTAGACAAATGAAAGATGTTCAGATAAGAAATCTTTTTAGAGAAACTGAAAAATATGCAGGAAGCGAAATCGTAGTACGTGGATGGATAAGAACAAACAGAGGCTCCAATAAGTTCGGTTTTATTGAGCTTAATGACGGAACATTCTTCAAATCCGTGCAGGTGGTTTATGAAGCAGATATGCTGGATAATTTCACAGAAATATCTAAGGCGCCGATAGCTGCGGCACTTATGGTAAAGGGCGATTTCGTTTTGACACCGGATGCCAAGCAGCCTTTTGAAATAAAGGCGAAGGAAGTGGTTGTTGAAGCAGGCTCAGAAGCCGATTATCCGCTCCAGAAGAAGCGTCACAGCATGGAGTTCTTAAGAGAAATAGCACATCTCAGACCTAGAAGCAATACGTTTTCTGCCGTATTCAGAGTGAGATCGGTAGTGGCATATGCGATTCATAAGTTCTTCCAGGAAAGAAACTTTGTTTACACACATACTCCAATCATTACAGGAAGCGATGCAGAGGGTGCAGGTGAAATGTTTAGAGTAACTACCCTGCCGCTTGAAGAACTTCCAAGAACAGAAGGCGGCGCGATAGATTACAGCAAGGACTTTTTCGGAAAGGAAAGCTCACTTACCGTATCAGGACAGCTGGAGGCTGAGACTTTTGCATTGGCATTCAGAAATGTTTATACATTCGGACCTACTTTCCGTGCGGAGAATTCCCACACGGCAAGACATGCATCTGAGTTTTGGATGATAGAGCCTGAAGTTGCATTTGCCGATCTTAACGATAATATGCAGCTGGCTGAAGATATGATAAAGTACATCATCAGCTATGTCCTTGAAAACTGTCCTGAAGAAATGGAATTCTTCAATAAGTTCATGGATAAGGGTCTTCTGGAAAGACTCAATGATCTTGTGAATGCAGACTTCGCCAGAGTGACATATACAGAAGCAGTTGAACTGCTTCAGAAGTCAGGTAAGAAGTTCGAATATCCTGTTCAGTGGGGCATCGATCTTCAGACAGAACATGAACGTTATCTGACAGAAGAAATATACAAGGCTCCTGTATTCGTAACAGATTACCCTAAGGACATCAAAGCATTCTACATGCGTCTCAACGACGACGGTAAGACAGTTGCTGCATGCGACCTGCTTGTCCCTGGTGTTGGTGAGATCATCGGCGGAAGCCAGAGAGAAGAACGTTACGATGTGCTCAAGGCAAGGAACGAAGAAATGGGTATGGATGAGAAAGATTACTGGTGGTACATGGATCTGCGTAAGTACGGCGGCGTAAAACATGCCGGATACGGACTTGGATTCGAACGTATCATCATGTATCTGACAGGAATGGAAAACATCAGAGACGTTTTGCCGTTCCCAAGAACACCGGGAGTTGCAGAATTCTAACGAATAGGATATGGATTTTGACGCGAACCATTTGAGTGGTTCGCGTTTTTTATGCTATTGTTCAAGAAAAAAGACAAAATACATTAGGTGAGTGTGGTATACTAATATCCCGTCCGACTTAAAAATATATTACGCTGATAAATGTAAAAATATGTAAAAAGATTGAAAAGAGTAAGATGTTAAGATATAATGATCAAAAGGAATTTTTGGGACTATAGTTAATGATGTGACTAGGAAAGGAGGATGACATGTACACTGAACTTAGAGAAGTATTGAATGAATTTAAAGATGAACTAAAGGTAGAAATCACTGGGGAACTCCGTCAGGAAATGAGGGGTATGGAAGACCGGTTGACGACAAGACTCGACAAGATGGATGATCGTTTTGACGGGATCGACGACAGACTTGACGTCATCGAAGGTAGGCTCAGCGATGTAGAAAACGATGTGACAAGCATAAAGCTTACTCTTGAAAACGAAATAAAGCCTAACATAAGCCGCATCGCTGATGGATATTCCATGTTAGAAGAACGTCTTGATCGAGAAGCGGCCGAGGAGAGAGAATATAGAAGAAGAATAGATTATAGATTGGCAGCATTGGCTAATCAGAATTAATTTTTAAAGGAGGAGAAGAATGAAAAAAGTATTAGTAGTTTTAATGACATTCGTTATGGTATTTGCCATGACAGCATGTGGAGGAAGTGCAGATACTCCGGCAAGTGATACTGTAATGATAACAGTTGAGATCGAGATCGATTATCCTGATGAAACAGGTGCGGCAGATGTAGAAGACGTGGCTGTGGAAGTGCCTGAAGGCAGTGCAGTATTAGATGTTCTCAATGCTTATGCAGAAGCTAACGGATGTGAAATCGTAATGGATGAAAACGCAACGCCACCGTATGTTATCGGTATCGGAGGAGTAGAAGCAACTGATACTGCAGGCTGGGTATATGAAGTCAATGATGAGATGGTTATGGAGTCTGCTGATGCATGTGTTGTCAATGCAGGAGATGAAATCAGCTGGTCATTCGAAACTTGGATGTAATGTTGAAATATATGGCGTGGTTTAGTTGACACTAATGGTCATATATGTTAGTATTCTATTGACAATTTAATCAATTCCATGTTCTGTGTTTGACACAGCTAAGAGGGAAGCCGGTGAGAATCCGGCACGGACCCGCCACTGTAATTCGGGAGTCTGAAATCGAGCCGCAAGGCAGCCACTGAGAAATCGGGAAGGCGATTTGGGATGAAGATCGATGAGTCAGGAGACCTGCATGAGAAACCTTACCTTGCCACGGGACAATGGCGTAGCGGTGAAAGCTTATTACAGAAAAAACGGACTGTACTTAAAAAGTACAGTCCTTTTATTATGTAGCCTTTTCATTTGCAGGTGCGGATATGATGTGAATATGGTAGTGGTTTGCTATATATCCCACCTGTCTCCTTGATATATTGAAGAGAGGTGACAAACATGAGATTTAGTTGGTTCCAAAATCAGGATAATGTAGTTTATGCAGATGTTAATGAATTTGCTGAGACCTTTGGTAAAGAAACAGGTGTACAGAATTTCAGAGAAAAACTAGATTCTTTCAGAGCGGATCCTGTGAAAGAAGGGATCCTTCTCAAGGGAAAGAAGCGTACTACTCTCAAGTTATTCATACCTGATCTGTACTTTGATGATAAAGAAGAAAAGCTGGAAATGGGTGATACTGTCTGGGTATATATGGGCGAGTATTATCCATGTTACTGTGTTTACTGGCCACAGGAAGAGGCTAATGTTAATGATAAGGCGGTTCCTGCTTACAAGTTTTTCTCTAATGCAAAGTGCGACTACTTCCCGTGTCATAAGGTGGATGACAAGACAAGCTTTAATTGTATGTTTTGCTATTGCCCGCTGTATGCTTTAGGTGATAAGTGCGGCGGTAATTATAAATATCTCGACAACGGCATCAAGGATTGCAGTAACTGTATGGTTCCACACAGAAAAAATTCATACGATTTTATAACTGCCAGATTCAGCGACTTGGCTGAGCTGGCCAAGAAGACTTGCTAATAATATATAAGAGGTATATATCAGAGTAGGTATCTTCACCTGCTCTGTTTATATAGAAATAACAAAGAATAAAAATACAAATGGTGTCCGGAATGGGGTGAGAATCCTCGCAGCAGCCACTACTGTAAAGCGGACAATGCAGACAAGACCACCGGGAAAACTCAGGTTCAGTGAATACCGGGAAGGGTTTGCGGCGGATGAAGCTAAGTCAGGAGACGAGCCAGGAGTAAATTGTGAACACATGGGTCGGGCAATGGTTTTATGTGTCACTTTTTTGCTTAGCTCACCATTTATTAGGTGAGTATTTTTATTTCCTTTGTTAGCTAGAAAGGGAACGGATTAAAATTATTAAGAAAGGAAAGTGAAAAATGAAGCAATTCAAGAAAAACAAATCAAAATTGCTAGCAATGCTGATGACACTTATGATGGTCATTTCGATGATACCTGTATCAGCATTTGCAACAGAGGCTTCCGGTGGAACTATCATACCGGAAGGAGCACCATTTACCGCTATAACGACAGATGCGGGAGATATTGTCAAAATCGAACAAAGGGAGAATGTTTCTTTTACAGGGTTTTCAACATATGATGAGGTTCCTTATTATCATGTAACAATCCCAGAAGATGCGGCAAACGTGTATGTTACGCATCCAGCCAGCGAGGATCCGTTTGCTGATTCCGGCTATGGAAGTGCATATGGATATTATGCAGAAACGGAAGGCTGGACGGGCAGTAGCATGAACTATGCTTTTGAAGATGCAGATGATGGATATACGATCATAATCCCGACTGCAACTACCGTTAGCGACTGGAGTGCAGGTGGCGATGTAGAATTAAACTTTGTTGAAAATGAGGACGGTAATGTAAGTCATGCGGCTGCAGTAGAACGCAACAGCTATGATCCTATCTGCTTCTTTACCTTTGAATATGCAGCAGGAGGTAGTGGCGGCGATGCTGAAGGCGAGGAGCCAGAACACCAGCACAAATATAGCGATTGGGAAGTAACGCCTGCAACCTGCATAGCAGAAGGCTCAAAAACAAAGAGATGTCTTAATGAGGGGTGTCCGGAACCGACAGTAACAGAAATAATCGCTATAGATACTGTCAATGGACACGATTATGGTGAATGGGAAGAAATAAAGGCAGCAACGTGTACGGAAGATGGAAAGCAGCAGCAAACTTGTAAGCTGTGCAATGACAGTACAAAAGAGAAGTCTATTAACAAGCTAGGTCATAAATATGGCGCTTGGGTAGAAACGCCTGCAACCTGCATAGCAGAAGGCTCAAAAACAAAGACATGCTCTAATGAGGGGTGTCCGGAAAAGACAATAACAGAAGAAATCCCTATAGATACTGTCAATGGACACAATTATGTCGATAATATATGCACCCATTGTAAAGATGTTAAGCTTGCACAGGACGAGAACGGTGTATACCAGATTGGAACAGCAGCAGAGCTTCTATGGTTTGCTAAAACCGTTAACAATGGCAACACCGGCATAAGCGGTGCGCTGACTGCAGATATCGATTTATCTACAATTGAAGACTGGCCGGGCATCGGTAATTCAAGCAATCCTTTCAAAGGGGCTTTTGATGGACAGAATAAGACGATTACATTAAACAATTCTGCTTTTGGTGTATTTGCTTACGTTAAGGGAACGGAAAGCAGCGGTAATTTGCAGAAGGCAGCTGAAATCAAAAATGTGATAACAGCTGGTACCGTAAAGAATACTCCGCTGATCCAGAGGGGCGGTTACGTACATATAAGTAACTGCAGAAATCAGGCTGAAGTAACAGGTAAAGGTAGTTCTGTTTCCGGCATTTTGGGAAGTCCTCTTTATGTTAACAAGGCAGGATATAATTACACAGATATCATAATCGAAAATTGTATCAATAAAGGTGAAATCAAAGGTTCAGAAAATACCGGTGGAATTTTAGGAGAAAGCCAAGCCGGCACAGTGCTGAATGGATGTGTCAATACCGGCAAGATTTCCGGAACCGACAATGTAGGTGGCCTGGTTGGCTATATGCAGGAAAGCAGAGGCACCTGTGAAATCAAAAACAGTTATAACACAGGTGAGGTGTCCGGAAACAGTGCAGTTGGCGGCATCATCGGTAATATGTACAACGGTGTTACCATCAAAAACTGTTACAACACTGGTAAAGCAACCTTTGCTATAGCAGGAAATATATATAACAATACTGCAAAAATCGAAAATACATATTATCGCGGGGACCGGTGCTCAGCAAGCATTCCTAATAAGACGCAGTCAGTAGGACTGTATACTGAAAACCGTGGTACAGCAGTAACTTCTGCTGAAATGAGTGGCAAGGAAATTGCTAATGCATTAGGTGATGCGTTCCGGCAGAGCTGTCCTTCACCGGTATTTACATGGCAGAAAGCAAATGTACATTCAGAAGATATTGTTTGCGAAACTTGTAAACAGGGCAGTGGTAGACATACGGAATATCAGGTTTCCTTCGAAGTGCCAGCGGGAAGTGAGATAGTTGGAGACACTACATTTAGAGCAGGCAACGATTATACTTTCAAAGTAAACATTTTAGACGGTTATTATGCAGCAGATGAATTCGCTGTATATATAAACAGCACTAAGGTAGAGGATGTGAACGGTGTTTACACAGTTGAAAAGCCTAACGGACCGTTTTATATTTCGGTAACAGGTGTTAAGGAATATGAAGGAATCCTTCCTATAGTACTGCCGGGAGAAGGTGGCGGATACAGAGTCAATCCTTGTGATGGATATAAAACTACAGTAGAAAGCGGTAAAGATTTTAAATTCACTGTAGACTTTGTTGAAGGATTTAAAGCCGGCGATGACTTTATCGTTAAGTCAAACAATGAAAAAATAACACCTGATGGTGATGGAGTTTATACTATCGAAAATGTTTTAGTAAAGCAGACTATCACAGTTGAAGGTGTAGAGGCAATTCCGGGACAGAAAACAGTAGATGTTAAATTTGACTGTACAACCGGTGAAAACAAATTCTACGTTGCTGAAGAAACCGGAACCGTTATGATGGATTTAGAGGTGGAAGTTCCATATTTCGATATCGGATCATATGGCTTAGAAAAGTACTATTATAATCCAAATTGCTATGTTGATGGAAACGGAAACATAAACGGACAGCAAAAGGCTGGAACACGTGAAACTGCATATAATGTCGTTACAAGTATGCATGCGTTCATTTATATCACAGAAGTTTATTATTTGGGATATGATGAAAAAGATGCAGGAACAGGACTGTCCGACATTACAGATTCAGATAAGGATGGTAAGAGTGATTTTGATGAGGCCATTTCTTGGAGTCAGGGAGTAGGCTCTTCATTCATGAATTTGTGGGACGTTGGAACAAATCTGAACTACCATATCAACTATGCGTATCCATTGGCATATCCGAAATGGGGATCCACATCTGATCAGCAGGCATTGAAAGATGGTGATAGACTTTCGACTCATAAAATCGAAGGCTCAGCCAGCGGATCTGCATATGGCTTCTTTGTTGTGAATGATACAAATGATGAATATGATGATACAGATCTCAAAGATTCTACCAAAGTAAGTCAAGGAGAACAGATAACACTTACACATTATCGTGCAGACCAGGGAAACAATTACTCTACTGCATTTAATAAGGTGTCCGATAAAGAATTGTATTGGGTTGAGTTTGGTGATGAAACAGCCGGCATAGTAGTTAAAAATGAAGAAGATGAATCAACATGGAGTAGAGAAGGTTTCGGCAATTTATCACCGGAAGATTTCAAAACTGATGGCAATGGCAAAATCATCATTGATACAACAGAAATCGAACCTGGCACATATTTTATAGGTGCTACAGGTGGATTTGCTTCAGGTAGTGGGCAAGCAGGCAGTGACGGATTTGTATCAAGAGGAGCAGAAGCAGGACCAGCATACTTTAAGCTCACTGTAGAAGTGAATAAGCTGGCAGAAGCAAAAGCCGCAGCTAAGAAAGAAATCGCAGAGTACAAGGATGCTGCAGACTACAGAGAAGCACAGCAGAAAGAATTGGCTGAAGCGATCGAAGCGGCAAACGAAGCGATCGATGCAGCAGAGACTACAGAAGCAGTAGAAGAAGCTGTAGCTGCAGCCAAGGCAGAGCTCGACAAGATCAAGACAGATACAGAACTTGACAATGAAGAAGCTGATGCAGAAGCAAAGACAACTACCCATCAGGATAAATTGGATAGCAATTATCTTGAGGGTAAGGAAGAATTAAAGTCTGCGGGCTTCGATTCCGTTGAAAAAATAAAGACAGCACTGATAGAAAAGATAGAAGCACTTGTGGAATATCAAGCTTCAGAAGAAAATACAGCTTTCTTAGAAATCATGTTGGTATATGAAGGTACTGAAACACCGGTTGATAAGGAACATTTCCCAGAAGAAGGTCTCGATATCTATATCAACTATGCGAAAATATTTGGTGATGAAAATGTAGATTACAGCAAGTTTAACTACAAAGTAGTTCATATGTTTAGTATAGATACGAATGGACATAAAGCTGGTGAGATTGAGGTGTTGGATGCAGAAGTAACTGAAAATGGTCTTAAGGTACATGTTGAAGGCCTGTCGCCATTTGCGATAAGTTATGAAGAAAAGACTTCGACAGAACCGGATCAACCAAATGATCCAACAGGTCCTGAAGAACCAAACGATCCGGTAGAGCCTGAAGATCCGACAAATCCTGAGGCCCCTGTAGATCCTACAGAGCCTAAAAACCCTGTAGATGATGAACAGCAAACAGAAGACAACGGCTTGGCAGAAGACAACGACGATTCTGCTAAAACGGGGGATGACTTCGAACCAATCATGTTGTTGACAATAATGTTGATAGCAGGAGCTGTGGCAGTGGGAATTAGAAGAAGAGAGTATTAGTACATAATTTATAAGACCAGCGGCAGTTTTACTGTCGCTGGCATTCGTCGTTAAATTCACTTATGGAGGAATCGAAATATGAAAAGAAT
Organism: Bacillota bacterium; assembly: GCA_030529015.1. Lineage (GTDB taxonomy): Bacteria > Bacillota > Clostridia > Peptostreptococcales > Anaerovoracaceae > Lentihominibacter. Next base: position 9,022 of record JAUMXT010000006.1, read on the forward strand.
ATTTTCCATGTTTCTTGCAATGATGCTGTTTTTCAGTATGACTGTGACGGCTGCGGCAGAGAGCTTTCAAATAAGCGCGGACAAAGATGTCATCGAAGCCGGAGAGGAGGTTACTGTCACTGTTAGACTGAACGATACTTTGACCGGTAACTATAGAAATGTACAGGGACAGTTAAAATATGATGTTGATATACTGTCCTATGTTTCTCATGAAATGGGGGAAAAGTATGGACATTATTCAGCTAAATATCTGCAGAACAAAAAATTCTTTACTTTTTCCAATGTGGATTTAACATCAGGTGGATTTTCTGAAATCCCGAAGGGAACGATAGTTTCAATTGTTTTTAAAACTAATAAAGATATAACAGAAAAGAATCTCAGCACTAAATTTGTTTTGAACATGAGTGTGCAGGATATTGATGGGAGTTCTGACAAGTCAGAGACTGATGCATCGATAGTTATCTGCAGAAAGCACATGATTCATTCATGGAAGGCAAATCACGAATTAGATGAACAGGCAACAATGAATGAAGATGGCAGCAGATCGATCCATTGCACTGAATGTGATGCTAAGAAGGATATTCAGGTGATCCCAAAGGCTGCAGCTGTTCAACTTACAGCAGACCAATATACATACAGCAGCAAAGCTGCATCACCTGAAGTAATAGTTAAAGATGTCAATGGTAACGTTATCAGCAGTGAGAACTATACCGTGACAATACCTGACGGAAGAAAAAATGTAGGAAATTACACTTACCTTGTGACATTCAAGAATGATTATGAGGGAACCAAAGAGCTGACATTAACTATAGATCCTGCCAAACTTACATCAGCAGCACTTTCATACAGTGCATATACATATAACGGTAAGGCTAAAACGCCTACAGTAACCGTTAAAGCGGGAACTTTAACTGCAGCAAGCAAGAGGACGACAGACAGCACCAATGTGGATCTCACATATGCCAAAGGAAGAAAAAATGTAGGTTCATATAAGGTGACCGTTAAGGGTCGTGGTAATTATACAGGAACTGTAACCAAGACATTTAAGATCAATCCTAAAGGTACATCCATATCCAAGTTGACCAAGGGCAAGAAATCTTTCACAGTCAAATGGAAGAAACAGTCCGGTAAAATGGCAACATCCAGGATCACAGGATATCAGTATCGTTACAGCACTTCATCCAAGATGACTAATGCCAAGATCAAAACTGTCAAAGGATACAGTAAGATAAGTGCAAAGAGGACAGGTCTTAAAGCTAAGAAGAAGTATTATGTTCAAGTAAGAACATACAAAAAAGTTGGCAGTACAACTTATTATTCAACTTGGAGTAAGGTTAAATCAGTGAAAACGAAGTGATCTTCCCAATGAGGAGATTTTTAATGATAAGAAAAACGATATCAATACTGTTTGCGATAACAATGTTTTTTAGTATGACAACAGTTGCTATGGCAGAGAGTTTTCAAATATATAAAGATAAAAGTGTCGTCAGCAGCGGCGAAACTGTGACGATCAGTATAGTTTTGGACGAGGCGATGAACGGTGAGTTCAGAAATATTCAGGGGCAGCTTAGTTACGATACTGATTTGCTGACTTATGTTTCACATCAAGGCGGTGAACAGTATTCAGGCTATACCTATGCAGACATGGCTGACAGAAAATATTTCACCTTTTCTTATACGGATTTTACCGATGACGGACTTTCGGAGATCAGTAAAGGAACAGTGGTTTATGTCAAGTTCAAGGTCAATGATGAAGTTACGGAAGAGCATTTGAAAGCCGCATTGATGCTGACAGTCAATGTGCAGGACATAAAAGGGAGAACAGACGATTTGACATCTGCATCTTCGGTGCTTATATGCAACGAAGAGCAACAAGAATCTGCAGACTCACAGGATGGCAATGATGAGGAGGTATGTGAAAAATGCGGCAAGAAGTATGTTGCAGGTGAAGCCTCAAGTACACGTGCAGTTAATGGAGACATTGACAACAGCCAAACCGGAGGACAGGGCTATCAGAATAACGGCCTGCTGATCGCAGCTATAGTAACGGCTATGGCAGCTGTTTGCGTATTCATAGTATATCGCAGAAAATGCAGGAAATAAGAATCAAGCAATTTACAAAAGACGAAAGGAAGAGTTGTTGATGAATATCAGGCGACTGCTAAACAATCGAAATACGAGGACCGGAATATGTGTCGCATTGATACTTGCCATAATTTTGGGACTAATAATTCCGGCAGTAAACATCAACACTGTGCAGCCGGCAGCTCCGGCTGTGTCCGATGATGTATATGCTTATGACACATTGGTTCTGGGCGAGCGTGAACAGGCCGATCAGTCTGAAGATGATAGCGAAGACGCTGACAGAGGTCAGATGTCAAAGGATGAGACTGTCATTTCTGAGAACAGCGATAACGAGCAGGATTCCGAAGAGACAGACAGCGAATCGGAAGAGTCTCAGGAAACAGAATCAAAAAATGATGCTGAAACTGATGACACGGATACCGGAGATGGCGATGACGGTCAAGAAGACGGCATCGAAGGAGAAGAAGGCGGAGAAGTGAACGATCAGACTCTGGGGCTTGTCATGACTTGGTATAAATACGGCAGACAGCCCAAAACAATAGTGTGCGGTCCTGCAGGTACGGTTAAGGGAAGGGTCAATACTGCTCAGCTAAAAGATGATGAGCTGAAATACGCCTTTGACTTCACAGGAGAAAAAGCTAAAGGGGCAAAAATCAAATCTGTTTCGGTGAAAAAGGGAGATGCCCCATTTACGGAGATATCAGACAGCGGCAATATAAAGATAGAGCTGCCTAATGCATCGCTTGGAAGAACTTATACTTTCCGTGTAGCTGCTCTTTGGAAGGCAAAAGACGCAGAGGGAAAGACAAGAGAAGAAGAAATAACTTTTACATATGAGATACAGTGCGCTTATGCCATGGATCTGGAACTGGAGCTTTCATGGGATAAGAAGAACGGTGAAACAGGTAAGGTGATTATCGCAGCCAATAAAAAGGCGGCGAAAACTATAGAAGGCAGTGATATCGAAGATAATGCTTTCGTTTATTCTCCTAAGCTTACAGGCGCACTTGCTAAAGATGCCAGACTGATGAGCGGAGAATATACTACTGCATCAGGCCAATCAGGGAAATTGGATCCTGATGGCGGCACACTGGAGCTGAAGGCTAAGGGAAACGAGAAAGAAGAAACATATCATATAACCTTTACAGCAGAAGTGGTGGAAGATGGATTCAAGCAGACTGTTTTCTATCATATGACATTAGTTTATCTGGATCTTTTAGATGTAGATCTTTCTTTCACATGGCTGGAAAAGGGAATGATCCCTAGGTTGATGATATGCCAGCCTGACGGTACGGTATCCACGACGATCAAGAATAATCAGCTGTCAGCAGGTGCTGTCAAATATGAAATAGCATTGACAGGCGATGAGAGTGAGAACGCGAGAATACTGAATATCACATATAAATCCGAAGCGGGAAGCCGAGGTTCATTGACAGAGAGCGGAGCACTGCCGATGATCATGCCTGCAGGGCGTACATCCAACGATTACACCATAACAGTGGCGGCTTTGGCAGGCGGCAGGCAAATGACATATGAAATCAGACTGAGTTATGTGATGGATGTGCAGCTTGAAATGCTCTATTCAGTTAAAGAAAAGGGCACATCTGTAGAAAGAACTGTTTTCTGTGAGAACGGAAAGACGGAAGTTGCTGAAGCAATATATGATGATCAGCTTAAAGATGGAAAGCTTTCATACAAGATGACTACTTCCGGGTCTGAGAATCTCAGCATAATTTCTGTCAATTGTTATCAAGCGGGCAGCGGAAGCATTATGTCGCTGAATGCAAACGATCAGCTGAAACTTTTGCTTGATAACGGAAAAACCGGCGAGAATACATTCAGGGTAACTGCTAAGAACAGAGCAGGAGTGAAATATGAATTTTGTATAGTGATACCATATAAACATCGTGGCGAAAACCTGATCAAGATAAATACCAATATGGTTAACGGTCAGGTAGTGACCAACGAAACCAACACTAACCTGAGTGTCAGTGCATGGAGTGAAGATGACAGCGGCAAGGTGGTAAGCTATATTCCTGCCAATGGTGAAGATACTAAGCTTATTGTGAAGCTGGATGGAGAAACACTGAAATATGTCAGCTCTTCCGGACCGGCTTCGGAATTTATTCTCTATCCGAAAAACCCGGTAAAGGGTGACACCAATGAGCATACCTTATATATTTACGCAGAAGACCCATACGGCAACTACGGAGAACTGACCATCAAGCTTACAGGAAAGAGACAGGATGCAGGTCAGAAAAAAGGTACAGCGACGATCCGTGTTGATATGACGGTTTTGGGACTGGGAGTAGTTGATTCACTGACTTATAAAGTACTTGCCGATGAACCTATATCATATTCCATAGCCAAGGCTGTTCTTGGAAAGGACACCGGGGAGCCTTTTGGGGCTACCGATAACACCTTGGGCTGGGGAGGACGATATGCAGGGACTCTCGACACAGGCTTTTATTTGCAAAGTCTGAATCCGGGCCTGAAGGCAAAGGGCCTGACAGCCAGCAGCTGGAATAAATATGGATCCAACGAAAAACAGATACTCAAGGCAATAGACGAGCAGTTTGGAGAAGGTACGGGACTTGCTACCTTATGGAGATGTATTTATCGTAACGGACTTAACAAGAGCAGCGGTACAGATGGATCTTATGGAGAATTTGATTTTACCAGCGGATCCGGGTGGCTGTATTCGCTGAACGGAACATATTACCCAGGACTTGCAATGTCTGAATACAGACTGGAAGACGGCGATGTACTCACGCTGCGTTATACACTGGCACATGGATGGGATGTAGGCGGAGGCACTGTAGGGTATGGAAATACGATAGGATATTGTGTGACTGCCCTCGATGGAAAATTCTTTATCAACCATCAAATGGAAGAGAAAAAGAATCCTGACGGTTCCACCTCTCATGTATGTAAGTGCTGCGGACTTGAAGAAGAATGCTTGCATGAGGATATGGGATACAAGAATCTGGGTGACGGTACTCATGTAGGTGTCTGCAAAGACTGTAAGAAAACAATAGGCAATCCGGAGCTGCATATCTGGGAGTTATCAGATACGAGCCATAAGTGTACAGCTTGTGATGCCGAAGAAACTCATAGCTGGAAGGAAGAAGACGGAAGCAATACTGCTACATGCACTGAAGCCGGAACAAGAAAAGTATTCTGTACCGTATGCAACATGAGTCGTCAGGAAACCAGCCCGGCTAAAGGTCACAAACTGAACAATCGTTGGAATCATACGAAGACAAATCATTACCAGAAATGCTCTGTATGTAATGAAATAATCGCAGATAGTCAGGGAACACATCAATATGTATATCATTCGGAAGACGATGATTGGTACTGCAGGATTTGCGATGCAGGCCATGACTGGGATTACTGTGGTAATGGCCATATGACTGTCAAATCAGCTACTTGCAGGAAAATAATATATTTCTGCAGCGATTGCGGACTTGATCTGGAAAAAGAGGGAAGCTTCCCTGAATACCATAATTACAAAGACGGCAAATGTTCTTATTGCGGAGGCGAAGATCCTGCAATAAAAGAGCATATAATCGATGAATAAACCAATTGAAACGAGGAGATCAAAACATGAATCCTAAAATGAATGAGATTTTGCAGGAAATAAAAAAGGTTATCGTCGGCAAAGACGAAATCGTGGAAAAAGTGCTGATGGCAGTATTGGCCGGTGGTCATGTTCTCATGGAAGACGTGCCCGGCGTAGGAAAAACCACTACTGCAATGACTTTTGCGAAGGTGCTTGGGCTGGATACGAGACGTGTACAGTTCACATCGGATACTGTTCCGTCAGACATCATCGGATACAGTGTTTATGATAAGGCGAACAATGATTTTGTTTTCAAGCCGGGTGCAGTAATGACAAATCTGCTGCTGGCAGATGAAATCAATCGTACTTCCAGTAAGACTCAGTCTGCCCTGCTGGAAGCGATGGAAGAACTGCGTGTTACTGTCGATGGACAGACATATGACCTTCCGCAGCCTTTTGTAGTTCTGGCAACTCAGAATCCGGTAGGCTCTGCAGGTACACAGATGCTGCCAAGTGCACAGCTTGACCGTTTCATGATAAAGATCAGTATGGGATATCCGGACTTTGCCAGTCAGGTTAATATTCTGAAGGATCGCCATACGGAGAATCCTATTGACAAGATTTCAGCAGTAGTGTCTAAGGAACAGCTGCAGGAACTGATAAAGGACGCCTCAGCAGTGGAAATACATGACACCATATATGAATATGTGACTCGTCTGACTGTCGCTACACGAGAACACCACCTTGTACAGCTTGGTGTCAGTCCGAGAGGAGCACTGGCAGTTTGCAGGATGGCCAAGACACACGCATATTTACAGGGAAGAGATTTCGTGGTACCTGAAGATGTTACAGCTGTCTTCCTTGATGTTTGCTGTCACAGAATCGTACTGTCAACTAAAGCAAGAATGATGGAAGAACGTCCTGAGACCGTTATGAGTTCAATTTTAACATCGGTAGATATGCCGGTGATCAAGAAATAGAAGAAAGCGGGTATCGCTAATGATCGCAACAAGAATAGGATGGCTTTTATTGGAAGTGATGATGATCGGATATTTTCTCTATTTTGGCAGCGGCACGGCTTTTATACTTGCTATAGCCATGATTTTGATACCGGTCCTCACCCTTCCGTTGAGTTTTTACTTGCGTAATAAAATCAAGATGTCGGTCACGGCAGAGCTAAATGTCAGAAAAGGTGATTCGGGGAATTTTGCAATAATTTTGGAAAACCCGACACCATGGCCTGTACTGCGTATGCAGTGCATAATTCTTACAGAAAATCAGCTCAACAGAGAAGAGCAGAAGTTTTTGATAAGAACATGGCTGCCTCCAAAAGGCAGACAGGAAATATCAGCAGAGGCAGGAAGCAGCTATTGCGGAAGAATCAAAATATCTGCGGCGAAGGTGATGCTGTTCGACTGTTTTGGGCTTATAGGTATCAGCTGTAAACCGGAGGCTGCTGCATATATGACAGTGCAGCCTGATACATTCGAAATGGAAGTGGCGTTGAGGCCTGATGCCGGGACTAATGATGATAGTGATGTCTATTCGGAACAGAAGCCGGGAAATGACATGACGGAAACATTCCAGATAAGGGAATATGTTCCGGGTGACAGCATGCGTCAGATGCATTGGAAGTTGAGCAATAAATTCGACCGGCTGATAGTGCGTGATCCGTCACTTCCGATAATCAGGAATGTGCTTATATTCTGGGAGAGGACAGGAGAAACCGGTGAACCGGACATCATAGATGCACAGGCAGAGATCATAGTGACTTTATGTAAGAGTCTGTTGGAAAATTCCATTCAGTTTACAGTAGGATGGAACGATACTGACCGCAACTTATGTATATTACACGAAATCCGAGATACTGAAGAACTGGTAGGCATCATACCTAGATTGATGCGTGCTACAGGCTGCTCTTCGGGAGTAAGCGGAGCCGAGCTCTTGCTTCAGACAGGAGAACACGCATTGTGCGGACACATGGTATATTTGGCTCAGAACCCGGGGCAAGGAGCTGAGCAGCTGTATGATTACGGTTCGGTAGCCATGGTAATAGGAGGAGAAACTCCTATGGACGGAGCAAGAACCTTTGATGCAGTAAATTACAAAGAGCAACTATCTCAAATCGATATATAAGGGAGGCATATGCCTTGGATCAGAATAAGAAAAAAGGTATGTGGATAAGCCGGCATCCAGGTGAGTCGGGAACGAGAAACACTTGGGTGATTTCATTGATAACAGCAGTGCTTTCATGTGAAGTTCTGCTGGCTTCGATGATAGAATTGACACGATTCACAGACATATACACTCCGTGGGTGATGTTGGCTGCAGCAGGATGCACAGCCTGTGCCTATGGATTTCTTATAAAACTGAATAAAGAGAAACTGTTTTTTCCGGCGATGCTGACAGTGATAATGGTGATGGCTGCTGTTCTCGGAAAAACACTGGTCAACGGATTATGTGCATTTTGGAATCAAGCCGGGGATGCGTGGACTGCAGGAAACGGAATTGTGACTACAGAATTTAGTGCATCTGCAGGTTCATTCAGCTTTTTAGCAGCAGCTGTCTTTATCGGTATGGCAGTAGCTGTGTTATGCTGTGCACTGACTTCACTGGAAAGATATGCGGTTGTTGTTTTCATACCTGCGGCAGTATTCACAGAGCTATTGTTATTCCATGGAGACGGCACATTTAAGTATGTGGCGGCTTGTCTCTTGTTGGCTATGTGTTTGCTGGCATGCGGAAGCAGAGAAGAAAAAACCATAATGTGTGCAGTCAGCAGATGGATACCAGTGCTGGTATGCTGTGTATTGATGCTGTTGATAGCATCCACGTCAAACATTGGACAGTGGGCAGCGGGAATAGGGGAAGAGGTGCATGATGGACTGCACTCTGTACGCTACGAGACCGAATATACAACGCTGCCGGAAGGTGATTTTTCGAGCCACATAGAAAAGGACAGTCCGGCTCAAACGGCACTTGAGGTAAGCATGGAACAGCCGGAAGAAATGTATCTTCGAGGCTTTACAGCCTCTGAATTTTCACAGGGCAGATGGTATCCTTTAGATACGGAGACCCTGGCAGAAAACGAAGACTTGCTGTACTGGCTGAATACCAATAGATTTGATCCGCAGATACAGTTCCATCGAGCAGCATCTTTGACAGATAAGGAAAAGAAAAGTAAAGAAAAGTCTCTAAAGAAGGTGACTATTCAGAATTTGAATGCATGCAGTGAGTATATGTATGTGCCGTATTCAATGAGTTCGGAAGAGTACTTGACTGTTGAAAATATAAGCTCAGATGGTCTTGTCGGATCGGGGAGCAGGATGTATACATACTCTGTAATCCCTGAAGGTGACGGTGAAATAGGAAAGATACTTAAGAAGCTGAAAGATTCCGGCGACGAAAAAGCAGAGGAGTATCGACAGGCTGAAAAAGCTTACCGGGAATTCGTATATAAGAACTATCTGAGCATACCTGAAGAAACGATGACACGGATGGAGCCTTACTGGGAGATGATATCGTCTGCAGACAAAAAAGAAGAATTGACTGCAGCCGAGGCACAGAACTATGTGCGAGGATTCCTTGAAGAATGTTTCCCTGAACAAGGGGAAGGAGCTGGATCGGATCTGCTGCTTGAAACAGTCAAAGGCAGCAGCTATCAATATGCTACGGTAGCGGTTCTTACTCTGAGATATTACGGAATACCTGCAAGATATGCAGAAGGCTATATCATAACAGAAGAGATGGCTGCCGGCATGGAGAAGGACAGTCCTATTCAGCTGGATGAAAGCTGCAGCGGTGCATGGGCAGAAGTTTATCAGGATGGTATAGGCTGGCTGCCGATGAATATCACACCGGGGCTTGAAGATGACAGCAGTGGCGTGGATACTGATGAGGAAGACGGCGATAAGCCGCAGGAAATCCCACCTGAAGGAGCCATGAAGCTTGACGATATGGACGATATGACGGAAGAGCCGGATCCTGATGGAGGCTATGTAGTATCCATAAAAAAAGTGATTTCGTTAACCTTGCTGTTCATATTAGCGGCGGTGATATCGCTGATAGCGGCAATGATGATAAGAAGATATGTTTTATTGAAACGCAGATCGGCTCGATGGGATGACTGCGTGGTAAACGATGCAGCAGCATGGATATTTGCTGACACTGAATATCTGATGAAGAAGCTTGGACTCGATCGAAAGGGTGGATCCATGACAGCGCTTATACCGCTTGCAGAAGAATTATTCGGTGATGATTACGCAAGCTCTTTCGAAGAAATGATCCTTATCAATTCTCGTGCGATATTCAGCAGTCATGAGCTGAGTGAAGAATATAGAGAAATAGCCAAATCCTTTTATGACCATACTTTAAGTAACTTGATATCCGATGCTAAGTGGCATAAGAGATTATGGCTGAAGTGGGTATTGTGTCTGTACTAAACTACGGAGGAAAAAGAATGATAAATTACAGGAAACCTATAATGAAAAAACTGCTTGGTTTCATACTTTCTATTATGCTTGTGGTCAGCATGCTGCCGGCAAATATATTTGCGGCAGAGGAGGTGAATACAGGCAGATTCATACTTGTTGCAGAAGCCCAGGGTAAGCTTGTGATCCCTCCGGAATACATTTCTTACGAGGAAGGCCGAACCATAGGTGAAGCTCTTTCAAAAAGCGGGCATGTATTCACAGGACTTGATGTGGGATGGATAACAGAGATAGATGGAGTTGTAGGCAATTATACACGAAGTGATGAAAACGGAGACTTCAACTTAGGAAAATCTGCTTCCGAAATTGGCTTTTTCAGATTTTGTGAAGATGAAGAAAACAGTAAACCTAGCGAAGGTATGATGAAGCTGATGACATCTATGGCTGAATACCAAGAAAAAGCTGATGATGTAAAAGCTGCAGCGAAGGCTGCTTATGATGATGCGTATGCTCAGTTTGTAGGTATAGATGATTACTCTGCTATGGTTCTTGCTGACAAGCTTGATGAAGCAATCAGTAAATATGAAGCATTGCAGAACAGCACTAAATATCAGATAACATTCAGTGACGGTATCGATGCACATAAAAACGCTGACATTACAGTTAAAAATGTTTACGGTAAGGTCTGGAACAATGACGGTGACGGCATTATTGAGCTGCCGGCAGGCGACTACACCTTCGCAATAAGTGAGGATGGCCTGCATGCAGAGGGAACCATGACTGTTGATGGTTCCAAGACTATCAAAGCACCTTTACCTGAGAAACTTTGGCTCGATAGAGATACTTTCAGATTATCGGGAAGCTATGGTGCGGAGGATAACGAAGAAAACAAATTCAGCGATGACGAATATGAAATAGGCGGATGGAACGGACGAAGTGCAGCTGTAGCTGTGAGCGATACTTTCACAGGCAGTATTTATACTTATGCGGAGTATGATGGATCTGCAGTTACAGGAGAACCTGTATTGACAGCCATATACACTTCTGCGAAAACAGGAAAAATCGAGAGCAGAGACATACCTTTTGAATCTTTGAACAGTGGAATATCCAATGTGCTGACAAAGGGTGCGGAAGGCAACTCGGTGACATATAGAATGAGCTGTAAAGCAAGTGATGGATATGTATATTCACAAGACTATACGGTGGATTTCCAAAGGATACCGACGCTAAAAAGCATATCAGTCAAGGATCAGGAAGGGGTGGATCAGGCAGCGACAACATCGTTTGATCCCGAAAGAAGAGAGTACACGTATAATATCATCGATACGGTAACTGAACTGAATATAGAAGCAGCACCTCTCGATGAAAGTTATTCGGTCAAGATAGATGGTAAAAATGCAGTACAAGGAGTTGCTGTTCAGCTGTCCTCAGATAGTGAAACTTCTATTCCTATCACAGTAGACGGAGGAGAGTATTCAAATACTTATAATTTGATAGTTCGTCCGGCTGAAGGAAAGAAGCTGTCATTTGTTACTGACAGGACAGATGTAACCTTGAAGGTGGTAAATTCCAATGGACAAGTGATGCCATACGCCAAGTTCAGGGAAGGAGACAGTGGCAACAGATATCAGTATACTTTGGTGCCCGGTGAAACGTATAGCTATGTAGCTACCGCAGCAACCTACTACCATATTGCAGATGAGTTCACCATGGAAGATGTGGCAGACAGTACCATAAATGTAGATGTACCTGAAGAAGACTGGCTCACTGAATTGGCATTCGGAACAAGCAAAGCAAGCTCTAAAAAAGGAAGCTTGCTGCTGGACAGCACTTTTGAATCCTCGGATCATGAATACAAAGCTAAGTTCATCGATAATGAACATAATGTTTATGTATGGGCAACTGCAGACAGCAATGTGAAGGTAGAGGCTGTATATGATCAGGTTGATTCAAGAAATTTATATCACGGTAAGGAAAAAGCAGTATCTCTTACTTCCGGATCAAATACGGGAGTACAGCTCAACAGATTGTTGATGGATGAGAATCCTATTGAGAATGCTGTTGTGATCAGATTGTCAAAAGACATGGATGGAGTTGAGCATTACCAGGATTATGTAGTAGATTTTCAGAGGATATTGTCCCTTAAAGATATATCGGTAAGATGTGACGGACTCGCAGCCACACTTATACAGGAAGATGATACTGAGGGTTTCAAGCCGAGTGTTAAAGAGTATTCCGTAACTGTTTCGATGGCGGCAAAAAACATTGATCTTTCTTTTGTGCGTAATCAAGGATATTACTGTTATGGTGAAGATGAGATCGGATACATAGTGAAAGTGGATGGAGTAGATGTGACAGATGCAGGAGCGGCATCCATACCTCTTGATGGTACATTGAATACTCAGGATGTCACAGTAACAGTGGAAAATCACAAAGCTCCGGAAGGAACTACGGAATACATTATCCATATTCTCAAGTCGCCTCCTGTAGATGTTGATTTCAGCATCACGCCTGATGATGCACTTCTTGCGATGTATGAAACCATGTCCGGCGAAAGACTTTGGCCGATAGAGGATGGAAAGTTCCGCTTATGCGAAGGATATAGCTATAACTATGCACTTACAGCATATGGGCATGTCAGCAAGACAGGCACATTGACGGTGATGAGAGATGATAACAAGAATTTGATCGTCAAAGATGGAGAAGACAGTTATAAGGTAAGTGAAAACAGCGACGGCGGCGGATATTTAAGTATTGATTGGACGTTGGCAAAAGCTGATATCAATTCATCTATCCGCACAGATATGGAATCACAGTGGTCAAACTTCAGGGGAAGTGAGACAAACAACAGCGTAACAGATGCAGCGATACCTGTATCGGCAGAAAACGGAACTTTATATTGGGCGAACAAAATAGGCAACGGATACAGCGCTGACGCAGTAGGAAGCCCGATCCTGGTAGACGGAGATCTTATAACTTACGCAGGTTCTAATATTTATAGAGTAGACACCATTACAGGAGAGATCAAAGTAACCGGCAATATGACCCATAAATCCGCTCATGCCACTACTCCTCCGTCATATGCGGAAGGTATGGTTTTCGTAGCATTGACAGACGGCACTATTCAGGCGTTCAATGCCGAAACTTTAGAATCTCTCTGGATATACAAAGATCCTTTGGGCGGACAGCCTGTATGCCCTTTGACTATCAAAAATGGATACTTATATACAGGCTTTTGGAATAGCGAAAAAGGAGATGCCAATTTCGTTTGCCTCTCGATCACAGATGAAGATCCTGATCAGATAAACGAAGAAAAGAGTGTCAGCTGGTATTATACTTCGAACGGCGGATATTATTGGGCAGGGGCATATTGCTCCGATGAATTTGTCTTGATAGGTACTGATGATGGCGGAGCAGGATGCACCGACCAGACATCAAAGCTGCTGATGTTCGATCCGTCTACAGGAAAACTGCTGGATAGCTGGACCGACTTGGACGGCGATATCAGAAGCTCGATCGTATATGACGAAGCTACGGATGCATATTACTTCACATCTAAGGGCGGTTCGTTCTATTCGCTCAAGGTGAAGAAAATTGATGCAGGATGGGCGATTACAGACAAGTGGAGTGTGAAACTGGACAACGATACAGAAGGAACACCGATGAGCACTTGCTCCCCGACAGTATATAACGGCAGAGCCTATGTTGGAGTATCGGGGGAAGGTCAGTTCTCTGCATATTCAGGCCATAACATAAGTGTAATTGATCTGTCGCAGAAGAAAGTGGCGTACAAAGTGCAGACTCAAGGTTATCCGCAGACAAGCGGTCTGCTGACTACTGCTTACGAAAAGGAAAGCGGTTATGTATATATCTATTTCTTCGATAACATGACTCCGGGCAAGCTGCGTGTACTGAGGGACAAGGCAGGACAGACTAAGGCTGACTATGTTACAACAGAAGGTAATTACTCTACTGCTTATGCGCTCTTCACACCTACGGGAGATCAGGCACAGTATGCTATATGCAGTCCGATCGTTGATGAATATGGAACCATATACTTCAAGAACGATTCAGCACATATGATGGCATTCGGAAGCACTATCAAGAAAATAGAAGTGACGAAAAAACCTGACAAGATGAAATATGAAGATGGTGAAGCCTTCGATCCAAAAGGTATGGTAGTTACGGCTACTTACGCTAACGGCAAGACAAGGGATATCACTTCATATGTGACTTATGATACCGATAAAATAACTGAAGAAAAAACTACAGTTACTATTTCATTCCCTTATGTTATGTATCAGAATCAGGAAAACGGAACTGAGATGACATCTGGCGTATTTGCTACAACACCGGTAACGACTATCGAAGTTGCCATAGGCACGACTGTGCCTGACGAACCAAATACGCCTGACGAACCTGATACTCCTGCTGAAATACAGATAGGAGATGTGGATCTGGATGGATATGTAGATACACAGGATGCAGGTCTTGTGATCTCATATTACTATGAAACTGCTGAGCTTACTGCAGAGCAGATAAGCAAAGCAGATGTAAACGGCGATGGACAGGTAGATACTGATGATGCGGGATTGATAATTTCGTATTATTACGGGAATATAGAAAGATTTCCTTCAAAAGCAGAATAACAGAGGTTGAGAAATGTATAAGAAGAGTAAGAATATTTTAAGAAAGTTTGCAATGCTGTTTGCATGTATGGTCATGATGGTGTCGATCATAATGGTTACCACATCTTGTGGAGGAGCGACAGACACTGAAGATTATGATCTGAATGCTATACTGACAGAAACGGCAGATCTGCTTATCGCCGAAAATGATGATCCGGATTTCGGTTCCGTAGGCGGTGAATGGATGGTGCTTGGTATGGCCAAGTGGGGCGGAGACGTTCCTGAAGGCTGGTATGAAAGCTACTATAAAAATGTTGAAGAGTATGTGGCTTCATGTAATGGCAACTTGAGTGAACATAAGAACACGGAATATTCCCGCGTTATCATTGCTCTGACAGCTATCGGCAAGGATCCTACGGATGTAGCCGGTTTTGACCTTACTGCGCCGCTGGCCGATTATGATCAAACTATTTTTCAGGGTATAAACGGACCTGTATATGCACTGCTGGCTCTGGATAGCGGAGATTATGATGCGCCGCAAGCAAAGGATGATTTGGTGCAGGCAACAAGAACTATGTATGTTGACTATATTCTGGCTCAGGAGGTTAAAGGTGGCGGATGGTGTCTCGCAGGAGGGCCTGCCGATCCTGATATCACGGCTATAGTATTACAGGCGCTGGCTAAATATCAGGAACAAGAAGATGTTGAAGCAGCTACAGAGCGCGCGTTGGATATGCTGTCAGAAGCTCAGAGTCAGTCCGGTGGATTTGAGAACAACGGAATCGAAAGCAGTGAAACTGTTTCCCAAGTGATCCTTGCACTGACTGAATTAGACATTGATATCGATGACGGCAGATTTGTAAAGGATGGAAATACTCTCGTGGACAAGCTGATGGAGTTTCGTGCAGCTGATGGAGGCTTCAAGCATATTGCTGAAGGAGAGAGCGATATGCTGGCAACAGAGCAAGCCTTCTATGCACTGGTATCCTTGTACCGCGTAGAAAACGGTGAAACGTCTTTGTATAAATAGATATTGACATTATTACTATAAGTGTTTATTTTGAAAGGGATAACGATGGTTGTTAAGAAAAAGAAAAACATGCTGTTGATATGCATTGTTATGGTTATGACGATATTGCTTTGCGGCTGCAGTGAAAACTCGGGGAACACAGCCCCGGACGATAAAACGGTTATAAGCTGCACCATAACAGTAGAGGATTTTTGCAGTGACAAGGCCATCGAAATATCAGAGGGCAGTACCGTTTACGATGTGCTCAAGGCAACAGGTGCGGAACTCAGTGCGAGAAAATCCACCCATGGACTTTATATAGAAGGCATAAACGGGAGATTTGAATTCGATGAAGGTCCTACAAGCGGATGGGTATATACCGTTAACGATGAGAGGGCAACTGTCAGCTGTGACGAATACCAAGTCGAAGCAGATGATGTCATCGTATGGGAATACGTAATAAATTATGAGGAGTAATTGATGAGAAGTGTGTTTTCCACATATCATCCAATAATCAATTTCGGGTTTTTCTGTGCTGTTATCGGAACAGGTATTTTCCTGCACCACCCTGTATTCATAAGTATAGGTATAATAGCAGCACTGGTTTACGCGATCATGCTGGGCGGCAAAGGAACTTTGAAGTTTGCCGCCTTATTTGCATTTCCTATGGTTATCGTGTTCGCCATTGTTAATCCCCTCATAAACCATCGTGGAAGTACGGTGCTGTTTTATACTCAATATAGCCAGATAACTCTGGAGGCAGTCATATATGGACTGTTGTCCGGTCTTATGCTGGCAACGGTACTTTTGTGGTTTTCCTGTTATAACAAGGTGATGACCAGCGATAAATTCGTGTATTTGTTTGGCAGGATCATGCCTGCGATCTCATTGATATTTTCGATGGTCATGAGATTCGTGCCAAATTTCAAGATGCAGATCAAAAAGATTTCCGATGCGCAGAAATGTATCGGCCGGGATGTGACCAACGGAACCAAAAAAGAAAAAATCAGGCATGGCATGAAAATACTGAACATCATGTTCACCTGGGCTTTGGAAAACGCCATAGACTCTGCAGACTCCATGAGATCAAGAGGCTACGGACTCAAAGACAGAAGTGCCTTTTCCATTTACAGATTCGACCGCAGAGATACCCTCGCCCTTATATTCCTGATGGTAGTCACGGTTATCGTCATAGTGGGAGCGGCAACAGGTGCCTGCTTTATAGAGTTTTATCCTGAAATAGTAATGGCGGAGTTCAGCCTCCGCACGATTATCGTATACATTGCATACATATTGTTATGCTTTTTCCCAATCGCAGTTGAAGTTAAGGAGGTGGCAGCGTGGAAACTTTCTCAATCAAGGATCTGACATTTACATATCCGAACAAAGAGCTGCCGGCTCTTGAAAATATCAGTTTTGATATATCTATGGGTGAATTTGTGGTGATCTGCGGACAGTCAGGTTCCGGTAAATCCACTCTGCTCAGAAATCTCAAACCTATACTTGCGCCTCATGGCAAGAAGGAAGGGTCCATATTGTTCTACGGACAAGAAGTGGACTCCCTGGACCATAAGACACAGGCAGCCAGGATCGGATATGTGCTCCAGAATCCGGACAGCCAAATAGTTACCGATAAAGTATGGCATGAGCTGGCATTCGGGTTGGAAAGCCTGGGAATGGACCAAAAGACTATCAGATTGCGAGTTGCAGAAATGGCCAGCTTCTTCGGTATCCAGACATGGTTCCATAAGGATGTGAACCATCTTTCGGGTGGACAGAAGCAGCTGCTGAATCTGGCATCGGTGATGGCAATGCAGCCGGATGTACTGATCCTTGACGAGCCTACTTCACAGCTTGACCCTATTGCCGCCTCTGATTTTCTGGAAACAGTTAAAAAGATAAACAGAGAACTGGGAACCACCGTGATCATAACAGAGCATCGTCTGGAAGATGTCATGCCTATGGCGGACAAAGCCATCGTACTTGATGGAGGACATGTTATTGCAGACGATACACCTGCCAACGTAGGAGCAATCCTGGCACAGAAGAATCACCCTATGTTCATGGGTATGCCGACACCACTTCAGGCTTATTCTATTCTTTATCAGGATGGGATCGGAAGAGACCTTGAATGCCCTGTAAATGTGAGGGAAGGCCGAAACTGGCTGACAGAGCTGCTTAGAGGCATGGAGCTTGTTCAGACAGAACTGCCGGCAGACGAAGAAAGAAATCATACTGAAGATCCTGTGATCGAAATGAAGAATGTTTGGTTCAAATATGAAAGACAAGGAAACGATGTTATCAAAGACTTGTCATTCAAGGTTTATCCGGGAGAAATGTTCTGTATCGTCGGAGGAAACGGTACAGGAAAAACTACAACGCTGACTTTGGCAGGAGGCATGAAGAAACCGTATAGAGGAAGCGTTAAGATAAAAGGCCGCCCTGTGGACAAGTATAAGAACAACGAATTGTTCAAGGGTGTCTTAGGAATGCTTCCGCAAAACCCGCAGAGCCTTTTCGTGGAAAAGACAGTCGCACTGGATCTTATGGAAAGCTTGGAAGGAACACAGCTTAATGCTGATGAAAAAGAAAAGAAGATCCTGGACGTTGCTCGTTTGGTAAAGATAGATCATCTTATGGACATGCACCCTTATGACCTTTCGGGTGGTGAGCAGCAGAGAACGGCTCTTGCTAAAGTATTGCTTACAGAACCGGAAATATTGTTCCTTGATGAGCCTACTAAAGGCTTGGACAACGAGTTCAAACTGAAACTTTCGAATATATTGAACGAGCTGAGAGATAGAGGAGTTACCATCGTCATGGTTTCACACGATGTGGAGTTCTGCGGCAGATACGGCGACAGATGCGCCATGTTCTTTGACGGCAAGATAATCACTACTAACGCACCTAGGACATTTTTCTCCGGCAACAGCTTCTATACTACTGCAGCTAACAGAATGTCCAGACACATATTCACAAATGCGGTGAACGTGGATGATATAGTAGAACTGGTAAGAGTTAATTTCGGAGTTGAGCCTCCGGAAGGAGGGGACGGCAATAGCCCTGAAAAAGACTCCGGCGACAGCCCTGCGGGCGGGCCCGAAGAACCTTTGGGCGAAGAATTTAGCCACCCGGCGGGGAGCGTGCCCTTTGCAACAAATACTGTGCAGGCGGAACAAGTGCCCTTTGCGGTAGACGCAGCACAGAAGTCCGAAGTGTCCAATGAGAGAAAACATCGCAGTCAGACTATGCTTGAGATCGCCATGGTGATTCTGGCATGTGCAACCATATACGTAGGACTTTTCGTGTGTGAGCAAAGACAGTACGTGGCTGTAAGCTTGCTGATGGTATTGTATGCGATGATACCTTTTATCGTAGGCTTTGAGCGGAGAAAACCAAAGGCCAGAGAGATAGTGATAATAGCAGTGCTGATCGCTGTTGCGGTCGTTGGAAGAGCAGCCTTTTTCATGGTCCCTAACTTCAAACCTATTGTTGCTGTCGTTATTATTTCAGGTGTGGCGCTGGGAAGAGAAAGCGGATTTCTTGTGGGTGCTTTGGCTGCTTTCGTATCAAATTTTCTGTTTGGGCAAGGGCCTTGGACTCCTTGGCAGATGATGGCGATGGCTGTGATCGGTTATTTGGCAGGCCTTATATTCCATAAATATTCGGATAATATCAAGCTGATCCCGCTGGTGATATTCGGAGCATTGGCCACATTCTTTATTTATGGCGGTATAGTTGATTTATGGACTATTCTATTCATGTCGGAAAGCATCACATGGAAGACTGTAATCGCCGTATATACAGGCGCAGCGTATTTCAACTTAATACATGCATCGGCAACTGTGGTATTCCTCTTGCTTCTGGCAAGGCCTATGATAGAGAAACTCGAACGAGTTAAAATTAAATACGGCATGGCAGTTTATAGCAAATTAGTACCGCATTAGTGCCAGCCTACGCCTTGACAATATTTTAGAGGCGATGTTAAAATATAACCAAATGAGTTGACACCAAAACCATTATGCAGCTTAATGGTTTGAGGAAATTCAAGAAAATAAAAGAATAGTTAAAAGAAAAAGGAGATTGATAAACATGACTGTTCAGAACAAAATCGAAAGAGCACGTAAAGCAGTAGCTGAAATCAGCAATTACACTCAGGAACAGGTTGACAAGCTGGTATTTGAAGGAGCTAAGATCATCTACAAGAACGCAGAACCTTTAGCAAGACTGGCAGTTGACGAAACAGGCCTCGGCAGCTACGAAGACAAAATTGGCAAGAACACTGACACTCCAACAGCTTTCTGGGATTACCTGAAAGATAAGAGATCAGTTGGTATCATCAACGAAGATCCATCACAGGGTCTGGTAGAAGCTGCACATCCAATCGGAGTTATCGGTGCAATCACACCTGCAACTAACCCTACAGTAACTCCACTCGGAAACTTCATGCACGCAGTTAAGGGTAAGAACGCTGTAATCATCTCACCTGCTCCACGTGCAGAAAAAACTTCAACTGAAACTGTAAACCTGATCAGACAGGCTCTCAAGGCTTGCGGAGCTCCTGAAGATCTGGTTCAGATTATCAATGACGTATCCATCGAAAAGTCACAGGAACTGATGGCTAACTGCGACCTCGTAATCGCTACAGGCGGTGCTGGACTGACTAAGGCTGCTTACTCATCCGGAACTCCTGCTTACGGCGTAGGCCCAGGAAACCCTCCTGCAATCATCGACAGAGGATATGACCTGAAGGACGCTGCAGAAAAGTCAATCATCGCTGTATGCGCTGACAACGGTATCCTGTGTGACGGAGACAACCTGCTCCTGTACCCTGCAGAAGTTGAAGCTGAATTCTTCGCTGAATTCAAAGAAGCAGGCGCTGTTATCTTCGAAGACGAAGCTGACGTTGCTAAGTTCAGAGACGCTCTGTTCGAAGACGGACACATCAACTCAGGTCTGGTAGGTAAGGACGTTGACGTTATCGCTGAAGCTGCCGGATTCGCAATTCCTGAAGGAACTAAGGTTGTTGGTCTGAAGGTTGACGCTATCGGAGCTGCTGACGTTCTGTGCAAGGAAATCATGGGACCTGTAGTAATCCTGAAGAGCTATGAAACATTCGAAGAAGCTGTTGACATGGCAGTAAGAAACATGGAAGAAGCAGGCGGTACTGGACATACAGCTGGTCTGTTCACAAACGACGAAGAACACATTCTGTACGCTGGAGAAAGAATTCCTGTAGCAAGAATGCTGATCAACCAGCCTACACCGGATGCATGGGGTCCATCAACTAACGCTCTGTCACCTGCAGTATCAGAAGGTTGCGGAACTTGGGGTAACAACATCCTGGCTGGAAACGTTGACTACATCCACATGGTAAACGTTTGCAAGATCGTTAAGCCTCTGGACATCGAACTTCCTGACGGAGAAGTTCTGTTCGCTGACTAATCGCAGATAAAAAGCGAAACTAATTACGGTTGGTAAGAAAGCACCTCGGCGAAGGGCGAAAACCAGCTTAAATTAATTAATTAAAGACGGACAATTTTATTGTCCGTCTTTTTAAAGGAGAAATCAGCTAATGACAGAAGTAAAATACAGTCAAATTTACTTTGTGAATATAACAGTGGAAAACGACTGGGGATATCACCTGGAATCACTGTGGTATGGAGCGGATTCAAAAAACCTGGCACTTACAATAATGGATGTTATGAAGTCTTGGTATGAACCTAACAAGGAAGTTCTCGGACAAAGTATCAGAGATTTTCATGAGAAGCTTGAGAAGGCGGCAGATGAAGAAAATTCTGTGCCACTTTCCTATGAAGAATTAAACGGTGAAATGTTCCACGAAAACGGACTTAAAATGACGATTGAAGCTACAAATAATCTGGCCGAAATGTATGCGTTTGTATTCAATGAATCTTTTGAGATTTTTGCTGTAAACGGAGAAAAGGCCGACGATTTTAACAGCGTTGCAGAGTATGTAGACTATCTTGAAAACAATTGCAAAGCAGATGAAATGATTGTAGCAGCATTAAGGTCAAAGAACGAGAATGACATAGCCGCAGCTTTGTGTAGAATAGATATCAAGTATAATTATTCTGGACGTCATTATATTCCCCAGAAGCCTAGAAATTAAAGGGATAGCAGTTTTTTAACCGTTAAATAATATTGCTTTATTTTGTTGCTGTCTTTGGCTTGAATTTAGACAAAACATTAACAAAGCCATTGACAGTAATGAGCCAAGAGTGTATTATTGAATTGTTAACAAAAAGCGTTGTATAACACATATACGGCGTCAAATTATAAAAATTTAATTTATTTTTTAAAATTTAGGAGGATGATTAAAATGGCAGCTATTAAGACAGTTTTAGAATGCATCATGGAAAGAGAAAACAACCCTAAGATGATCGGTTCATATGTAAACCTGAAGGCAAGAATGTCAGCTGGTGACGCTCATTATGCTGGTGAACTCGTAGAAGGTGCACACATCGTAACTGCATGGGGAGATGTTGGTACAGAACTGGCTATCAGACTTCACGGTGACGAATCATTATTCGTAGGATACTCAGAAGTTAGATACACAGCTCCAGTATACTCAGGAGACTGGATGGAATTCGGCGGATACATCGAAAAGGTTGGTAACACTTCATTTACTTGCAAATTCTTCGCTTACAAGTGGATGAGAGATTCAAAGGACGAAAACGGCAACGTAATCAACGGATCAGGTGCTGAAATGATCAACCCACCTGAAATCGCTGCATACGGTACTGGTACTCTGATGGTTAAGAAAGAACTGCAGAGACCTGAATTCGCTGACCCTGATTTCGTAGCAGACGCAAAAGCTTACAGAGAAGCTAACAAATAAGATCGATTGACCTTTTTACAGATGGGCATTTGCCCATCTGTTTTTTTTATGCAAATTCTGCCCTTTGCGAAAAATTAAATATGTTGCTATGCAATACTTAGAATGATATAATGGTGATATCTTTAGGAAATAATTTAGGAGGTCTCAATTAGATGAAGGGCTATAAGAGCGAAAACATTAGAAACATTGCGCTTGTGGGACACGGCGGCAGCGGTAAAACTACATTTTTAGAAGCTGCACTGTTGGCTACAGGAGCTATCAGCAGACTTGGTAAGGTAGAAGACGGAAATACAGTATCAGACTACGACAAGATGGAAATCGAAAAAGGTTATTCCATCAGTACATCTGTAATACCGGTTGAATATAACAAAGTAAAAATCAACTTCGTTGATACTCCGGGATTCTTCGATTTCGTAGGAGAAGTTAACTCAGCAATGAGAGCAGTTGAAGCTGCAGCAATCCTGGTAGATGCATCAGCAGGAATCCAGGTAGGTACAGAAAAGGCTTGGAATTCATGTAAGCAGTTTGGAGTTCCTAAGTTCTTCCTGATCAACAAAACTGACAAGGAAAACGTTGATGTAGAATCACTGATCGAAGAACTGAAGGATAAGTTCGGAAGCTCAGTAGTAACTCTTGATGACAGAGAAGCTCTGGAAGAAGAAGTTGCGGGAACTGACGAAGAACTGATGGATATCTATCTGGAAACTATGGAACTGACAGACGAACAGTTCGCAACAGGTCTCAGCAAGGGTATCGGAAGCGGCGCTATCGTTCCTGTATTCACTTGCTCAGCAGTTACAGGAGAAGGCGTTAAAGAAGCTTTGGAACAGTTTGTTAGCTACGTTCCTAAGGCAACAGATCACGAAAGCTATCCTGCTAAGAACGATGTTGATGAAGATATCGAAGTAGCAGTAGATGCAGCAGGAAAGCCTGCAGCATTCGTATTCAAGACTATTGCTGACCCATTCCTTGGTAAGATCTCACTGGCTAAGGTTATTTCAGGCACATTAAAGGCAGGCCAGGAAGTTTACAATGCCAGAGCAGAAAAGGCAGAAAAACTGGGTGCTATGTTCTTCATGAGAGGTAAACAGCATGAAGATGCTGCTGTAGTAGAAGCAGGAGATATCGTTGCTATCGCTAAGCTGCAGTACACTAAGACAGGCGACACTCTTTGTGAAAAAGCTAATATCATCAGATTCCCTGAAGTTGAATTCCCTAAACCATCACTCTACCAGGCAGTAGAACCTGCTAAGAAGGGTGACGATGAAAAGGTTGGCTCAGGTCTCCATAAGCTGATGGAAGAAGACCCTTCATTCGTTCTCGACAGAAACGTTGAAACACATCAGACTCTCCTCGGCGGACAGGGCGAAATCCAGCTGAACATCATCAAGGATAAGCTTAAGGATAAGTTCGGTGTAGACGTTGTTCAGGTTCCTCAGAAAATCGCTTACAGAGAAACTATCAAGGGCAACGCTGACGTTCAGGGTAAACATAAGAAACAGTCAGGTGGTGCAGGACAGTACGGTGACGTTCATATCAGATTCTCACCTGCACAGGAAGACTTCGAATTCTCAGAAGAACTCTTCGGTGGATCAATTCCTAAGAACTACGTACCTGCAGTAGAAAAGGGACTTAGAGAATCAATGGAAAAGGGTCCTCTCGCAGGATGCAGAGTAGTAAACATCAAGGCGGTTCTTTACGATGGTTCATACCACGATGTAGACTCCAACGAAATGGCGTTCAAGATCGCTGCTTCACTGGCGTTCAAGAAGGGTATCGCAGAAGCTAAGCCTTGCCTGCTGGAACCTGTAATGAAGCTGGAAATCGTTGTTCCTGACGAATACATGGGCGACGTAATGGGCGACATGAACAAGAGAAGAGGTAAGATTCTCGGCATGGAACCACTGGCAGGCGGCGGACAGAAGCTGATGGCAGAAGCTCCACAGGTTGAACTCTTTGACTATGCTATCATTCTCAGATCCATGACTCAGGCTAGAGGCGCATTCACTATGGAATTTGAAAGATACGAAGAAGTTCCTGCTCAGATGGCTCAGAAGATCATCGCTGAATACCAGGCAGAACAGGATGCTAAATAAGTCGAAAGACGATAAAAACAGAACATATCAAAAGACGGACTTTGCGGTCCGTCTTTTTTCTTGCGTTTTTAGATTAGATGATGTATATTATAAAAAAGAACAAATGTTTGCAAAGGAGCAAGTATGGCTAAAAAGGCTAAAACGGT
>JAUMXT010000053.1:0-6513 GCA_030529015.1 Bacillota bacterium
CGTCTCTGATTTTGTTTCTTGTCTCTGAAACAAGTGGATGTGCGATGTCTCTGAAATCGCCCTCTCCCATTTTCCTGCTTGGCATAGCGATGAACAGACCGTTTTGTCCTTCAATTATCTTGATATCATGGACAACAAACTCGTCGTCAAAGGTAATGGAAACAACAGCCTTCATTTTTCCTTCATCGTTTACCTTCCGGATCCTCACGTCAGTTATGTTCATGTGTAGTACCGCCTTTCGTGCCGCAATATCCTATATAATTACTCTTATTATATAATAGAGCAATTAGATAAACAAGTAAATTTTAAAAAATCTGACTATTCGGGATAACTTCAGCAAACTTGTTGTTTTCGTCCACAGTTCCTAAATATACTATTGGATAATAATCGCTTACCTTTTTCTCTTTAGGTTCGATGTTTGAAATAGCTACACCCGTTCCAACGACTTGGATATCGACTTCGGAGAGTATTTCCGCTATTCCCTTGATACTTCCGCCGCCTCGCATGAAATCGTCTATTATAAGGGCTTTAGAGCCTGCTTCTGCCGCGCGCTTGGAAATTGACATTTTCTGCAATCTTTCGGAAGAACCCGGAAAATAGTTAATGCTTACTGTCGCACCTTCAGAAATCTTAGTTTCCCTTCTTACAACGATAACAGGGAGATTAAGAAGATGTGCGGTCATGAAGGCAACCGGAATTCCTTTTGTTTCTATTGTGGCAACATAGTCCGCGCCTGATTTTCTGAAGCGCTTGGCAAAAATTTGAGCCATGCCCTTTACGATGGACGGATCATACATTATATCGGAGGTATATAAAAACCCACCGCCCAATATACGACTTTCTTCTCTAAGCAAGCGGCATAAATTTTCCTGAACTTCGTGAGCCTTTTCGTTTGAAATATCTGAAACGTATCTTACACCTCCGGAAGCCCCTGCGATTGTTTCTATATATCCGTAGCCCGAGGCCCTCACTGCTTCCTTGGCAGCGCTTATATCTTCACTGATGCTGGATTTGGCAGCTGAGAATTTCTCGCAAAAATAATTGAGACTGAATATTTTTTCGGGAGATTCGGTCAATATCTGACAAATGGCTCCAACCCTGTGACTTCTTTTCATTTTAACACCTCTCGATCGTGAGACTAATACAGGAATGCCTAGTATTAAGGCATTGCAAAATCATAATAATATTATTACAGTTTGTTGTCAATCGTAATAGAGAGGGTAGAAATGAATGAAAGAATATGGTATACTAATTTTAACTATGAGCAGGAGGCAGAATGATGGTAAATTTACCGGATTATAATAAAATTCATTGTATCGGAATCGGTGGAATCGGCTTATCAGCTATTGCGGAAATACTTCTGGCAAGAGGATATCAGGTTTCAGGCTCTGATATGAGGGAAAGTGAAATAACAGAGAGGCTTATTGAAGACGGAGCCAATATATTCTTGGGCCATAGAGCGAAAAATGTAGAAGGCGTTGATTTAGTTATTTATTCGGCAGCAGTAGGAAGCGATAATCCTGAACTGGTTCGTGCCGATGAGCTGGGCATACCTGCCATAACGAGAGCACAGGCACTTGGAGCTCTCATGGACGAGTATGAAAACAGCATAGCTATATCAGGAACTCACGGCAAAACTACAACGACTTCTATGGTTTCTTTGATTCTGAAAGATGCTGAGAAATCACCGACTATACTTGTCGGAGGAAATCTTTCGGAAATCAACGGCAATGTATATGTTGGTCAGAACAAGTACTTTGTTACAGAGGCTTGTGAATATATGGATAGTTTCCTCAGTTTGAAGCCTAAAATCGAAATCATACTTAACATAGATTCAGACCATCTTGATTACTTCAAGGATGTTGAACATATAGCAAGTTCATTTGATAAGTTTGCGAAGCTGGTTCCGGAAAACGGAGCAGTAATAGCATACGATGCCAACCCATTTGTAAAACGTGTAATCGAGAACTTGCCGAATGCTATAACATTCGGTCTCAATGAGAGCTGTGATTACTATGCATCAGACATAGATTTTGACAGTGAAGGTATGCCGAGATTTACGGTAAATCACGGAGGCAAAGAACTGTGCAGAGTAGAACTGAACGTACCGGGAGAGCATAATCTCCTCAACGCATTGTCAGCATTCGTATGCTGCCATATTTTAGGTGTTGAGGTAGAAGATATCGTAAAGACTCTCAAGGTATTTAAGGGAACACAGAGAAGATTCGATATTCTTGGCAAAACAAGTAGCGGTATCAAGGTTATCGACGACTACGCACATCATCCGACAGAAATAAAGGCAACTCTGTCAGCAGTAAAGAACATGAGACATAATACGCTTTGGTGCCTTTTCCAGCCGCATACTTATACACGAACTTTGGCGCTTATGGATGAATTTGCAACTTCATTTGCTGAAGCCGATAAGATCGTTCTTGCTGAGATTTACGCGGCCAGAGAGAAGAATATACACAAGGTAAGCTCCAAGGCCCTTATGAATAAGATAAAGGAAGCTGACCCAACTAAGGAAGTTTATTTCTTCAAGGATTTTGATGAAATCGCAAATTTTGTATATAACAATGCAGAGGAAGGCGATCTGGCAATCACGATGGGTGCGGGAGATATTTATAAGGTCGGAGAAATGATACTCGATAAAGACAAGAAGTTTTAAAGGAGGCTCACATGGACATTCGTGAATACGAAGCTTTAGAAAAAGCCAGACTGGAAAGAAACCTGGCATACATGGAAGCCGGAGTCAACTTTATAGATATCAGAATGGCATATATTGATGAAGGCGTTAAAATCGGCAAAGGAACAGTCATCTATCCTTGCGTAGTCATTGAAGGAGACGTGACTATCGGAGAAGATTGTGTAATCGGTCAGAATACAAGAATCAAGGATTCCGTGATAGGAAACGGGACAACCGTTCAAAGCTCAGTGATTCTCGAGAGCAAGGTTGGAAACGAAACAACAATAGGTCCATTCGCGTACTTAAGACCTAACAGTGATATCGGAAACAAGTGCAGAGTGGGAGATTTTGTTGAAATCAAGAATTCCAAGCTGGGTGACGGTGCTAAGGCCTCACATCTGACATATGTGGGAGATTCGGATGTAGGAGAAAAGGTAAACCTGGGCTGCGGAGTAGTTTTCGTAAATTATGACGGAAGCAAGAAATATCGTTCCGTAGTAGATGACGGTGCTTTTATAGGATGTAATGTAAACCTTATTTCGCCTGTAAATGTAGGCAAGGGTGCATACGTTGCAGCCGGAAGCACTATAACAGAAGACGTACCTGATGGTGCCCTCTATGTGGCAAGATCCAGAGGCAAGACTTTGGAAGGCTGGGTAGAGAAAAAAGGCATCTTAAAGAAATAAATAATTATCAAATAATAAAAAGTAGTAGAGAAAGTAGAGGTAGGAGAAACAAATGAAAAACAGTGCATTTTCAAACTACAAAGTATTTGCAGGAAATTCACATCTTGAACTGGCTGAAGAAATCGCATCATTAATGGGCAAACCACTTGGTCAGGCAAAAGTAAGCAAATTCAGTGATGGAGAAATCTCAGTAAACTTGGGAGAAACAGTTAGAGGTGTTGATTGCTATATTGTACAGTCAACTTGCGATCCTGTAAACGACAATCTTATGGAACTTCTCATCATGATCGATGCTATGAAGAGAGCTTCAGCAGGAAGAATCAATGCAGTTATTCCTTACTATGGATATGCAAGACAGGATAGAAAAGCTAAGGCGAGAGATCCAATCACAGCTAAGCTGGTTGCAGATATGCTGGTTGCAGCAGGTGCAGACAGAGTAGTTACTATGGACCTTCACGCAGCACAGATTCAGGGCTATTTCGATATCCCTGTTGACCATATGCTGGGAATGCCTATCATAACTAATTACTTCAAGGAACAGAATCAGGACAATCTGGTAATCGTTTCTCCTGACCATGGTAGTGTTCCTAGAGCAAGAAAGATGGCAGAGCCTCTTAATTGCCCTATCGCTATCGTTGATAAGAGAAGACCTGAACCTAACAAGAGCGAAATCATGAACATCATCGGCGATATCGAAGGAAAGCACTGTATCCTCATCGACGATATGATCGATACTGCAGGAACTATCACTAATGCAGCTAACGCACTTAAAGACCTCGGAGCACTGAGCGTAAGAGCAGCAGCAACTCACGCAGTACTTTCAGGTCCTGCTATCGAAAGAATCGAAAAATCAGCTATCGAAGAACTGGTTCTGCTGAACACACTTCCGATTCCTGAAGAAAAGAGAATCCCTAAGATGAAGATCTTATCAGTAGCACCTCTCTTCGCAGAAGCGATGACAAGAGTATTCACTAATGAATCAGTAAGCAAGCTGTTCGACTAAAGAAGGATTTAGATATGTTTGTAATCGCAGGACTTGGCAATCCGGGCAAGAAATACGAGAACACCCGCCACAATATGGGCTTTCTTGTTATTGACAGATTAGCCGAGAAAAACGATATAAAAGTGAATAAAATCAAACATAAATCACTGGTCGGAGATGGGTTCATCTCCGACCAAAAAACTCTTTTGGTTAAGCCGCAGACATATATGAATCTCAGCGGTGAAGCCATTAGAGAAGTGGTTAATTATTATGATATCTATATGGAAGATCTGATAGTGATCTATGACGATTTTGACATTGAACTCGGATCGATAAGAATCAGAAAAAAAGGAAGTGCCGGAAGCCATAACGGAATGAAATCCATAATCCAGCAAATCCAGTCAAAGGATTTCCCGAGAGTACGTATAGGTATCGGCAAAAGCGGTAATGCCGATTGGAAAAACTTTGTTCTCGGTCGTATGAGCAGCGATGAGAAGAAGGCCATCGATGATGCAGTCGAAAATGCTGCAAATGCCATTATGTGCATTTTGGAAAAAGGCATAGATAAGGCCATGAACGAGTATAATATAAAGGCAAAGCCTGCCGGAAAGGAAGAAAGTGACCAGCAGGGGAATGATTAACATAACAGGGGCATCAGAAGGAAGAGTAGCACCTGTCATAGCAGAAATAATCAAAGAGAAAAAGGGTCAAAGCCTCATTGTAGTTTCAACTTTTAACAGGGCGAAGCGATTGGCTGCTGACCTTTCTTTTTTTGATGCTCGAAATATCTACGTGCTTCCTCCCGAAGATGAATCCATGTTCAGCTATGAGGCAAGGAGTAACGATCAGCTGCTGGAGAGAATGAAAGTTTTAAAGGCAGTTACGCGTGGAGAGAACTGTATTGTTATCGCGCCGGTTACGGGAGCAATAAAAAAATTGCCTCCAAAGGAAATCTTTGAAGAAAACATCCTGGAATTTACAAGAGGCCATGATATAGATGTAGAAGACATCAGGACACGCCTTTCATTTATGGGGTACGAGAGAGCACATATGATCGAGGGCCCGGGCGAGTTCAGCATAAGGGGAGGAATCATTGATATATTCACTCCTGACAGCGATATGCCTTACAGAATAGAACTGTTTGATACTGAGATAGATTCGATAAGAACGTTTGATATTGATACTCAGAGATCAAGAGAGGAACTTAAAAGCATAACTGTATGTCAGTGCAGCCAGCTGGTTAAGGACGACGAGCTTTTTGCAGCTGCCGGCAGGAAAATAAATTCGGCTTATAATAAGCAAATTAAGAAATTAGAAAAAAACGAAGGAAACAGTGAGAAAGTTCATGAACTTAGGTTAAGACATGGACAACTGATCGATTATATAGATAATATGATGAACCTTCAGTACATGGAAAAGTTTTTGAACTACTTCTACAACGAAACCATGTACGTGTGGGATTACATGAAGCAGCCGGAAATCTTCATCGATGATCCGACAAGAATATTGGAAACACTTGAGGTGTTTGAGAAAGAAAGAGCAGACGATATTGAAACTCTGCTTGAAGCCGGCAGGGCAATTGGGGAAGATTTCAAAACCATGTCGGGACAAAGAGATTACTTCTTGCTCTACGAGAAGGAAGGATATATCTTCACGCCGTTTGCATCAACTATAAAAAACGCGCCGCCGTTAAAGCAACTCATAACGATAAATTGTCGTCAGACGCCTGTTTATAATGGCAGAATGGATTTGCTCAAGGGCGATTTATATAGTTATGTCAGAAGAGATTTTGATATAAATATAGTTTGCAGCGGATCTGAACGAATGAAGAACATGGAGGAATTCCTCGTTCGTGAAGAGCTTATCGGAAAGGTAAAGCTTAAAGAAGGTACATTGACAGCCGGTATGGAGTTTACCGACAACAAGGTTTGCTACATATGGGAAGGCGATATTTTCGGCGGAAGCAGAAAATCCAAAAGAAAGAAAAAGAAGACACGAGGAGAACAGATAAAGAGCTTTGCAGATGTGCAGACAGGAGACTATGTCGTACATGAAAGCCATGGTATAGGTAAGTTTACAGGCATCGAACAATTGGTTGTGCAGGGAGTTAAAAAAGACTATCTCAAGGTCAAGTATGCCGGAGAAGATTCCCTATATAT
>JAUMXT010000053.1:6523-11029 GCA_030529015.1 Bacillota bacterium
ACCAGCTGGGCATGCTGCAGAAATACGTTGGCGGAGACGGTGTGGCTCCGAGATTGAATAAACTGTCCGGCGGCGAATGGAAACAAACTAAAGCTAAGGCAAAAGCAGCCATAACCGATATGGCAGATGAGCTTATCAGATTATCGGCAGTAAGAATGAGCGAAAAAGGATTTGCTTTTTCGGAAGACACAGTATGGCAGAAGGAATTCGAGGACAGTTTTCCGTACTCTGAAACAGACGACCAAATCAGATGTGTGGAAGAAATAAAAAAGGACATGGAAAGCGATGTTCCTATGGACAGACTTTTGTGTGGGGATGTAGGCTTCGGTAAAACAGAAGTGGCCGCAAGAGCTTTGTTTAAATGTGTTTCAGACGGTAAGCAGGCGGCAGTATTGGTGCCGACCACACTTCTGGCAAATCAGCATTATTATACATTGAAGGACAGGTTCGAGAAGTTTCCGTTCAAGGTGGAAATGTTGTCGAGATTCAGAAGTCCCGCTCAGCAAAAACAGATATTGGAAGGCCTTGAAAAAGGCAGTATAGATCTTGTGATAGCTACCCATAGGATATTATCAAAGGATATAAAATTCAAAGACCTGGGCCTTCTGGTAATAGATGAAGAACAACGCTTCGGTGTTAAGCATAAAGAAAAGCTTAAGCAGCTAAAAGAAAACGTAGACGTTCTGACGCTGTCAGCAACACCGATACCGCGAACTTTGCATATGTCTCTGTCCGGCATAAAGGATATGAGTACTATAGAAGAACCGCCGGAAGACCGTTATCCGGTCCAGACTTACGTTATGGAGCAGGACGACTTTGTTATGAGAGAAGCTATTGAGAAGGAACTGGCTCGCGGAGGACAGGTTTTCGTGCTTTATAACAGGGTGGAATCCATCAATCGTGTGGCAAGCGACATAGAACGGCTTGTGCCGGAGGCTTCGGTAGTTGTGGGTCACGGCAAAATGGCCGCAGGTAAACTGGAAGATATCATAATGGATTTTTCGGAAGGCGAATACAATGTTTTCGTATCTACCACTATCATAGAATCGGGAATGGATATACCAAATGTAAATACGATGATAGTGCTTGATGCAGACAGATTCGGGCTGGCGCAGCTTTATCAGCTTAGAGGACGTGTAGGCCGTTCGGACCGTATGGCCTATGCATATCTGATGTACAAGAAGGATAAGGTGCTGTCGGAAATCGCCGAAAAGCGTCTTAAAGCTATAAGGGAATTCACCGAATTCGGATCGGGATTCAGAATAGCAATGAAGGATCTTGAACTTAGAGGTGCCGGAAATCTTCTGGGAACGGAGCAGTCAGGCCACATGCTCAGCATAGGCTATGAGCTTTATTGCAAAATGCTGGAGGAAGCAGTAGATGATGTAAAGGGCGTAGCGCGTCTTCCTCAAGCTGAGGAAACAGCATTCAGCCTGCCGATACCTGCTATAATTCCTGCAAGATATATAGAAAATGAAGTATTAAGACTTCAGATGTATAAGAAAATCGCAATGATCGAAAGCGATGAAGACGAGGCGGAAATCGTTGATGAACTCATAGACAGATTCGGAGATATACCTAGAGATACTATGAATCTCATAAAGATTTCCAAGATACGGGCCATGGCAGGAAAACTGGGTGTAATAGAAATCCTACAGCAAGGATATAAGATAATTTTCAGATTGTGGGAAAACGTCAAACTTTCTCAGGAAACTATGGCGGGACTCATAGGCAATTACGGAGAAAAAATGATGATATACGGAGGCAAGGAACCGTATATCAGATTAACTGTCAACAAGGAAGATCCGCTTCAGGCGATAGAAAAATTCCTGCAGACAGCAGTTGAAGGGAGGAAGCTTAATTAATGATAAAAGTAGTGATAACAGCCCCTAGAGGAAATATGGATAAGCTTATAGTGGAAGCTGCTGCAAAGCGCGAGGATATCAAGATAGTCGGAGGTGTAGGAACTCCGGGGAAGAATTATATAGGCAAGGATATAGGAACTGCTGCAGGACTTTCCGAAGAAGTAGGAGCGCTCGTATATGATGATATTGAGAAGATAATAGACGAATGCGACCTGGTAGTTGACTTTTCAAAGGTGGAGCTTTCAATGGAAGTGTTAAAGGCGTGCCTGAAGCATAAAAAGGCATTCATATGCGGAACGACCGGCTTTAACGAAGAACAGACGAAGGCTTTGCTTGCAGCAGGTGAAGAAATACCTATGATGAAAGCTGCTAACACATCGTACGTTGTAAACGTTATGAGAAAGCTTCTTGGTGAAGCAGCCGCAAAACTGGGAAGTAAGTGTAAGATCGAAATAATAGAAATGCATAGCGAAACCAAGCTGGATGCACCTAGCGGTACGGCTATAGAGATGGCCGAAGAAATGGCAGAACGTTCACCGGACAAAACATACGATGATATAACGTTCCATTCGGTAAGAGCAGGAAATACTCCGAGTACACATCAGGTTATTTTCGGATGTATGGGAGAAAAGCTTGAAATCTCACACGACGCATACGATTGGAGATGTTATGCAGAAGGTGCCTGCGATGCGATAGAATATATGGCGGGAAAAGGTCCGGGTCTTTATAGTATGGAAGACGTTATCATGTAAAAAGAAAAAGCTTGCTACTCTGCGGTTTACGCATGAGCAGCAAGCTTGTTTTTTTATAAGAATATGTATTTCAGAACGAACAGTACTGCCAGAACGTACATGAGAGGTGCAACATTCTTAGCCTTGCCTGTAGCGGCGTTCAGTACTACGTATGAAACAACTCCTAAGCAAATACCTTCTGAAATGCTGTAGAACATCGGCATTGCCAGAATGCAGAGGTATGCAGGAATAGTTTCTGTCAGGTTGTCTGCTCTGAACTTCAGTTCAGCGATTGATTCGAACATCAGGAAGCCTACCAACATGAGTGCCGGTGCTGTAGCAAATGCAGGAATCGATGTGAATATCGGTGAGAACAGAGTAGCCAGCAGGAAGAGCACGCCTGTTGTAAGGGCTGTGAGTCCTGTACGTCCGCCGGCAGCAACACCTGCTGAGGATTCAACGAATGTAGTTGTTGTTGATGTACCAAGCACAGCACCGGCAGTAGTAGCTATCGCATCTGACATGAGAGCAGGCTTGATTCTAGGAAGTCTGCCTTGTTCATCAAGCATACCGGCCTTAGTGCTAACACCGATGAGAGTTCCCAGTGTGTCGAATAAGTCAACAAAGAGGAACGAGAAAACTACTACGATAAAGTTTATTAAACCTGCAGCTTCGATATCAACAGAGAAGCAAGCTCCGAATGTTTCTCCGAGTGATGAGAAGTCAGCGCTTACGAATCCTGATGGGAAGAGGCTGTAAAAACCTGTTTCAGGGTCAGGAGTGTAAAGTCCGATTATCTGGCAAACCATGCCCAAAAGCCATGTTATGATTATACCTATAAGGATAGAACCCGGCACATTCTTGATGTAAAGAATGGCCATAATGAAGAGTCCTACTACTGCCAGCAGAGCACAGATACCTGCTGTAGAGAAATTGTCTGTGAAGTTAGTGATTGTTACCAGTGTTGAAGCGTCGATCGCAAGTCCTGCATTCTGCAGTCCGATAAATGCGATGAAGAGGCCGATACCTACTGAAACTGCTCTTTTGAGAGGCAGTGGAATAGCATTGAATATTGCTTCACGTACGTTTGTTGCTGAGAGCACTATGAAGATAATACCTTCGATAAATACTGCGAAGAGTGCTGTCTGCCAAGGAATGCCTTGTCCCAGAACTACAGTATATGCCAAGTAGGCATTGAGCCCCATTCCTGCAGAAAGTGCAAAAGGCAGGTTAGCGAAAACAGCCATGCAGAGAGTTCCGATAAAGGAAGCCAGTGCAGTAGCGATAAGTACTGCTGTAGGATCCATTCCGGCATCTCCTAAAATACTTGGATTCACGGCCAGGATATACGCCATAGTCATGAATGTAGTAACACCTGCAGCTATTTCAGTTTTCACTGTGGTGTTATTTTCTTTGAGTCTAAAAAATTTGTCCACGTTCAGATCTCCTATTTCAAATCTACTTTATTATTAACATACCCACACATTCTATCACTTTTTGATTGGAATAACAACAAAATAACATTGACTTTTCAACATTCAGAGGATAAAATTATAAGGTACGTGAATTAAATACTATGGCTGTGACGAAGACAGTAGCCCTGCGTAAAATCCTTACAGAGAGACGTTTATATGCTGAGAAAACGTCGGTGAAGCGGAACGTGAAAATCACTTCTGAGCCAAACACTTTAAGAGAGACGGGATGATAGTCCCGTAACTAGGGTGGTACCGCGGTCAATGATCGTCCCTAACTATGCAGTTGGGGACGTATTTAGTTTTTGAACCGCCCCAATAGAAAAAAACCTGAAAGGAAAAATACAAAATGATCAAAAATTTATCTGAAAAACCTATAGCAGCTCTTCAGATGGAGCAGGCTGATCAGTGGGAAAAAGACGGATTGCTTGAAAAGTG
>JAUMXT010000176.1 GCA_030529015.1 Bacillota bacterium
TACGGAGCCTCCTGACAGTATAGCCGCATGTTCAGGCTCAACTGCCCAAACTTCCATCTCAGGATTTTTTTCAAGCAGAGTTTCACCTATACCTGTGATAGTTCCGCCTGTGCCGATGCCTGAACAAAAGCCGTGGATAGGTCCGTCTACCTGCTCTAAGATTTCAAGAGCTGTGCCGTTTCTGTGAGCCTGCGGGTTTGCAGGATTTTCAAACTGCTGCGGAACGAATACATTAGGATCTTCCTCTGCCATTCTCAATGCCGTTTTCAAGCATTCTTCGATACATTCACCGATATTATCATCATCATGAACAAGTACTACTTCAGCACCATAGTGGTCCATGATTTTTCTTCTTTCTTCACTTACCGAATCCGGCATTATGATCCTTACTTTGTATCCTCTAACGGCTCCCACCAGCGAAAGCCCTATTCCCTGGTTTCCGCTTGTAGGCTCCACAATAATAGTATTCTCGTTGATCAATCCTTTTTTCTCTGCATCAACGATCATATTATACGCAGTTCTGGTTTTTATTGAACCCCCAACGTTTAATCCTTCAAATTTCACTAAAATACGCGCCGCATCTTCAGGAACCATGTGATTCAGCTGTATCAGCGGTGTATTTCCCATCGCCTCTAAAATATTGTTATATACCACTTTATCTCTCCTAATTTTCAATCATTTGTATTTATTTATATAAGGCTTTCGATGGCAGCCTTCATAGCAGCCGCATCATCTATGCCATTCACTTCTCTTCTAAAAGCCGCAGCTCCGTGCATGCCCTTGATATACCAACCCACATGCTTTCTTATTTCTCTGACTGCTATATGTTCTCCCTTATCTTCGATTATCATTTCAAGATGCTTGATAAGAGTCCTGATTTTTTCTTCTTCTGTCGGTGCCTCCGGCAGTTCTTCTCCCTTCCAAAGCGCAGTAGCGTCTCTGAATATCCAGGGATTCCCCAGCGCTCCGCGCGCTATCATGACTCCGTCACAACCTGTGTACTCCATCATTCTGATGGCATCCTCACCGGTTACCACATCGCCGTTGCCGATTACGGGAACTGCTACCTGAGACTTCACTTCACCGATAACATCCCAGTCAGCCTTACCTTCATAGAACTGTTCGCGTGTCCTACCATGGACTGCTATAGCAGCTACGCCTGCAGCTTCAAGAACCTTGGCAGTTTCAACTGCAGTATTGGTTCCTCGCTCGAAGCCCATTCTTATTTTAGCCGTCACGGGTTTTCCCGCATTTTTCACCATTGCTTCCACAACCTCATGAAGAACGTCGAGCTTCTTCAAAAGCGCGGAGCCTTCTCCGTTTTTAACGATCTTCGGAACAGGGCAGCCAACATTCAAATCAAGTATAGGGTTCTTCTCGTCCTTAAGCTCTTTAGCAGCGTATGCCATCACTTCAGGGTCGCTCCCAAAAAGCTGATATGCCACGAGACCTTCGTCTTCACCTATCTCAAGAAGCTTGCGGCTTTTTCTGTCTCCAAACCAAAGGCCTTTGCCGCTTACCATCTCCGTATACACCAAAGAAGCCCCTTGCTTGGCGCAGAGGCTTCTCATTGCTTTATCCGTTATACCTGCCAGAGGTGCAAGGACAAAAGGTGTATCAAGTTGAAGATCTCCTATTTTAAGAGTTTGTTTCTTCATTCTCACACTCATGCCTTTCGATATGCTTAGACTCCGGCTTTCTCATTTTTTTATTTTTTTCGTAAATCAGCTGAAGGCCTTCAAGGGTTAACATCTTGTCCACATAATCGATACAATCTATTCCTGCATCGATAAGTGTAGCGAGTCCTCCTGTAGCGATTACCTTGACTTCACTGTCTTTGTTGCCGCCGTATTCCAGAAGTTCCTTCTTCATTTTCTTTACGATATAGTCCACCATTCCCATGTGTCCGTATACTAAGCCGGACTGCATGCTGTTGATGGTGTTTCTGCAGATAACGTGGCCGGGCTCTTCAAGTTCCACCTTAGGAAGCTTCGATGTTTTTTCGAATAATGCTTCTGAAGATATCTTAAGTCCCGGTGCGATAGTTCCTCCGATATATTCGGCTTTCTCAGACACTGCACAGAATGTTGTAGCAGTACCGAAGTCGATTATGATCATTGGGCCACCGTATTTGGCATGTGCCGCAACGGCATTAACTATTCTGTCCGCACCTACCTGCTTCGGATTATCATATTTTACTATCAGACCTGTTTTGATTCCCGGTCCGATAACCATTGCCTTTCTGTTGAAGTATTTCATAGAAAGGTGCTGCAGCGTATAAAGAACCGATGGTACTACGGTAGAGATGATAACGTCTTTAACATCTGCCACCTCGAGTCCTTCGTATTTAAATAGCTGACTTATTATCATACCGTATTCGTCAGCGCTCTTCTTGTTATCAGTTTCAAGTCGCCAGTTGGCGATCATACGACTGTCTTTGAATACGCCTAATACGATGTTAGTGTTTCCTACGTCAAATGCCAGTAGCATGGTTTTCTCCTTTTGCTCTG
>JAUMXT010000054.1 GCA_030529015.1 Bacillota bacterium
GGAGTGTTTAAAATGAGTCAGATCAAACAAATTATTAAGAGAGATGGTAGAACCGTAGATTTTGACAGCGGTAAAATCGCTGAGGCTATCTACAAAGCAGCAGAGGTGCTGGGCGGTAAAGACCGTAATATGGCTAATTTCCTGGCAAAGCAGGTAGAATTATATTTAACTGAAATATGCCATAACGAAACACCTACTGTAGAACAGATTCAGGATGCTGTAGAAAAAATCCTGATTGAAAACGGTCACGCAAGAACTGCTAAGGAATTCATCCTTTACAGAGCTGAACGTACAAGAGTGAGAGATATGAATACTCGTCTTATGAAGACATTCGAAGATCTCACATTTAAGGATGCTAAGGACAACGATACTAAACGTGAAAATGCCAATATAGATGGTGATACTGCCATGGGTACTATGCTTAAGTACGGTTCAGAAGGAGCAAAACAGTTCTATGAAATGTTTGTTCTTAAACCTGCTCATGCCAGAGCACACAGAGAAGGCGACATTCACATCCACGACATGGACTTCCTTACTCTTACCACTACATGTTGTCAGATAGATATAGAAAAACTTTTCAAAGGCGGTTTCTCTACAGGACATGGTTTCTTAAGAGAACCTAATGATATCCAGAGCTACGCTGCACTTGCTTGTATCGCTATACAGTCAAACCAGAACGATCAGCACGGCGGACAGAGTATTCCGGATTTCGACTACGGAATGGCTAACGGCGTTAAGAAGACTTTTAGAAAGCTCTATTGGACAAACATGGGTAAAATGCTGAATCTGCTGTTCGATATCGAAGACGGCGTTGAGAAGGTTAAGGAAATCGGCGCTGAAATCATGGAAAAGCACGGCATATTCCCAATTATCGCTGATGATAATAATTATAAGGAAATCGAAAGAGAACACCTTAAGAAAATCATAGACGAAAAATACATCGATAGACTTCAGAAGAAGACTACTAAGTATGCTAACGAAGAAATCAAAAGAGCTACTTACCAGGCTATGGAAGCATTTGTACATAATCTCAACACAATGCATTCAAGAGCCGGCGCTCAGATACCGTTCTCATCAATAAACTATGGTACAGATATTTCTCCTGAAGGAAGACTCGTTACAGAAAATATCCTGCTGGCAACAGAAGCCGGATTAGGAAACGGAGAAACTGCGATTTTCCCTATCCACATCTTTAAGATCAAGGAAGGCGTAAACTATAATCCGGGAGATCCTAACTACGATTTATTTAAGCTGGCTTGCAGAGTATCTGCGAAGAGACTGTTCCCTAACTTCTCATTCCTTGATGCTCCTTATAACCTGGCTATGTATGATCCTAACGATCATAATACAGAAGTTGCCTACATGGGCTGCAGAACAAGAGTAATCGGTAACGTATACGATCCGTCAAGACAGGTTGTCGGAGGAAGAGGAAACTTGAGTTTCACATCAGTTAACCTTCCAAGAATAGCTATTAAAGCTCACGGAGATATCGATTTGTTCTTCGAAGAACTCGAAAGAAAAGTTGACCTTTGCGCTAACCAGCTGATGGAAAGATACAAGATACAGGCTTCAAAGAAAGTTAAGAACTATCCGTTCCTGATGGGACAGGGAATCTGGCTTGATTCAGATAAGCTGAAGCCGGAAGACTCAGTTGCTGAAGTACTTAAGCACGGAACACTTACAGTAGGATTTATCGGTCTTGCTGAATGTCTTAAGGCACTCCTCGGTGTTCACCACGGAGAATCAGCAGAAGCACAGAGACTCGGTCTTGAAATTATTGGCTTCATGAGAAAGAAGATGGATGAAGCTTCTAAGGCTACAGGTTTCAACTATACTCTGATCGCAACTCCTGCAGAAGGTCTGTCAGGAAGATTCGTAAGAATAGACAGAGCTAAGTACGGCGTTATCGAAGGCGTTACAGACAGAGAGTACTATACTAACTCATTCCACGTACCTGTATATTACAATATCAATGCGTTTGATAAGATCAAACTTGAAGCACCTTATCACGCACTCACAAATGCAGGACATATTACATATGTAGAGCTGGATGGAGACCCTTGCAAGAACCTGGAAGCATTCGAACAGGTAGTAAGATGCATGAAGGAGAGCGGAGTTGGATACGGCTCCATCAACCATCCTGTTGATAGAGACCCTGTATGCGGATACACAGGAATCATCGATAATGAATGTCCGCACTGCCACAGAACTGAGGAAGACGGAGACCAGGGCTTCGAAAGAATCAGACGTATTACAGGATATCTCGTAGGAACTATGGATAATTGGAACGATGCCAAGACTGCTGAAGAAAAAGACAGAGTTAAGCACAGTCTTGACAGCGGAATGGAGACTTTATAAATGAAAAAGGCTGATTCGATAAGATTGGCCGGCATAGTAAGAGAATCAATAGTTGACGGCCCGGGCATTAGGTTTACGATCTTTTGCCAGGGCTGTCCTCATGCGTGTGAGGGATGTCATAATCCGGAGACACACGATTTTGCCGGCGGAAGTGATTGTCATATAGACAGATTGCTTGAAGAAATAAATAAAAATCCATTGCTTGCGGGAGTAACATTCTCAGGCGGTGAACCGTTTTGTCAGCCTGAAGCATTCCTTCAGCTTGGCAGGATGATAAAAGAAAAAGGTCTTAACATTACTGTGTTCAGCGGATACACTTTAGAACAGCTTAATGATATGGGCGTTCAAAGGCCTGCAGTAAAAGAGCTGCTGGATATTACCGATATTCTCATAGACGGTCCTTATGTTAAGGAAGAAAGAGATCTTACGCTTCAGTTCAGAGGAAGCAGAAATCAGAGAGTTATCGACATGAACGAAACCAGAAAGAGCGGAGAAGTGGCTATTTGGAAGGGTTAGAGGCCTGTTGACATTATTTGAAAATATGCATAAAAAAATCCTTGTGTTTGCATTTTTCATGTGCTATAATGTCATTTGTTCGAGTCTGTGAAGATTTGAATGAAATAATAAGAGAAATTGCGAAAGCTTTTAGATACTATACGTATAAGGAGGTGCGGCAGATGTCAAGAAAGTGTGAAATTTGCGGAAAAGGTCAGGTTTCCGGAAACAACGTGTCCCATTCAAACAGACACACAAGAAGAAAGTGGAATGCAAACATTCAGACTGTAAGAATCGATGATAACGGTACAGTTAGAAAAGCTAAAGTTTGCACAAGATGCTTAAGATCAGGCAAAGTAAACCGTGCCATCTAATTAGAATGACAAACAGGCGCTCACCATTGGTGAGCGTTTTTTCATTTTCGTGATGATTTAAGTACCAGAATCCCGAATATCGCCAGCACGATGCTGAGAAGCAGTGAAATATACTTGAGAGGAAGAAAGAGTGTAAGTGCAGTAACAATACCAAGCAGAAGCATAGCTATGCCAAGCTTCTTACAATCCA
The DNA here is from genome assembly GCA_030529015.1 of Bacillota bacterium. Lineage (GTDB taxonomy): Bacteria > Bacillota > Clostridia > Peptostreptococcales > Anaerovoracaceae > Lentihominibacter. Next base: position 3,418 of record JAUMXT010000054.1, read on the forward strand.
TTCTTTTTTTCGGAGGTTTTCTGCACGGTTGACAGTACCTTCGAGTGTATATATTCATATAGGTCACCTCAAGTCATAATATGAAGTAATCATAATGATTGTGCATCGATGGTTATTTGTGATAAAATATTTTCAAACAAGAAAGATAATAATAGGAGAGCGGTATGAACAGGTTCGACATAGAAACAAAGCTTGGAAATATCCATTTTTCTCACAACATAATAAATAGAATCGCCGAAAATGCCATAGCTGAATGCGATGGTAAAGTTTTATTGCAGAATTACAGAGGCGGACTCAATGCGCCCGGAGTTGAATTCATCGAAACTGAAAACGGATTCAGAATCAAGGTTTACATAGTAATCAAATTCGGTACAAGTATTAAGCAAACTACATCGAAAATAATTGATTCAATATATGAAAATGCAGAAAAAATATTAGGAGAGAAGCCTGAGAAGATAAAGGTAATCGTTACAGGTGTAGCTTCTAAGAATATTGCAAGAAGACATATTGAGGTGATCGGATAATGAAACTTCATGATAAGGTTACAGAGCTTAAGGGTGTTGGGCCCAAGAAAGCTGAAGCCTTAGAAAAACTGAATATCCGCACCCTTGAAGATCTGATGCAATTTTTCCCTAGAGATTATGAAGACAGGAGAAATCGCATCAATATCGGCGCGCTTAAAGAGGATCAACCTGCAGTTATAAAAGGTAAGGTCGTACTGATCGTAGGAGACAGACATAGATATGGGCGAAAACAGATTCTGCGTCTTTTGGTTTCCGATGATACCGGCTCTTGTGAGGTTGTTTTTTTTAATGCAAAATATCTCATGTCAACGTTCAAAAAAGACAGTGAATATATATTTTACGGAAAGCCGCAGATGAATTTCGGCAAGCTTCAAATGATACATCCTGAGTTTACCAAAGATGAGAAGGCGGCTGAAGGTATATTGCCTGTTTACCCGCTTACAAAGGGCATCACTCAAAAAGAAATGAGAGAATGGCAGAGAAGTATAAGCTGTTTATACGATGAAGCGGACGAGTTTCTCAGTGAGGAAATCGTAGAAAGAAACAGGCTGTGCAGTCCGTCTTATGCTTTGAAAAACATCCATTTTCCTAAGGAAAAGCAAAAATTGCTTGAGGCAAAATACCGCCTTGTATTTGATGAGCTGCTTGTTTTGCAGACAGGGCTCTTTGCGGCAAGGGAAAACATTAAAAACGGAGAAAACGGAATCGCGTTTTCAAAGGGCGCAGGAGTTGGTGAATATATAGATAGCCTTCCGTATCCGCTTACGGGTGCGCAGGCGCGATGTGTTGATGAAATAATTGAAGACCTTGAAAGTACAAGAGTAATGAATCGTTTGGTTCAGGGAGATGTAGGCTCCGGAAAGACTGCAGTTGCTGAAATAGCAATGTATAAGGCAGTGAGAAGCGGTTATCAGGCAGCACTTATGGCTCCTACAGAAATATTGGCAAGGCAACATTACGACGGACTCAAAAAAAGCTTTGAAAAACACGGCATAGAAGTCGGATTTCTTTCGGGTTCTATGAAAGCTTCAGAAAAAAGAGAAACGCTGGAAAAAATCAAATCGGGCGTTATCAGAATAGCAGTCGGCACACATGCCTTGATACAGCCTGATGTGGAATTCGATAAGCTTGGACTTGTAATAACGGATGAACAGCATAGATTCGGAGTAGGCCAGAGAATAAGACTTAAAGAAAAAGGACAGAATCCAAATATATTAGTAATGACGGCAACACCTATACCGAGAACTTTGGCAGTAATACTTTACGGAGACTTGGATGTGTCCGTTATAGATGAACTTCCTCCGGGCAGACAGGCGATAAAAACTAAAACATTGCCTCCTGTAAACAGAGACAAATGCTATGATTTCGTTGAAAAGCAACTTGACGAAGGAAGACAAGCGTATGTAGTAACACCGCTTATAGAAGACTCAGATGTTATGGATGCCAGATCTGCGGAGCAGGTAGCGGAAGAATTGAAAACGCGCTTTAAAAACCATAAGACAGCTTTGATCCACGGAGCTATGAAGCAAGCCGAGAAGGACAGCATAATGGCTGACTTTTATGAAGGCAATATAGATGTGCTTGTAGCTACCGTAGTTATAGAAGTAGGTATAAATGTACCTAACGCTTCTGTCATAGTTGTTGAAAACGCCGAGCGGTTCGGACTGGCGCAGCTTCATCAGCTCAGAGGACGTGTAGGCAGAGGAAAGCATAAATCGTATTGCTTCCTCATACTTGACGGCAAGTCGGAAATCGCTGCTAAACGAGGAGAAATAATGCAGAACTCTTCTGATGGATTTTATATTGCAGAAGAAGACCTTAAGCTTAGAGGACCCGGTGAAATCTTCGGTACGAGACAGCACGGATTACCGGACCTCAATATATCAGATTTAGCGAGACATCTTCAGGTGCTCGATAATGCGAAGAGAGAAGCGAGGACTATACTCACTGAAGACCCTGAGCTCAAATCAAATGAAAACATGCTGCTGAGACAGAGGATAGTAAAGCTGTTTGGCGAAGAAATGAGCCTGGATTTATAGCATGGCAAATGCAGGTAAAACAAGTAATAATTACTTGTTATACTTTATCACCTAAAGGTTAAATTAGTAGTACAGGAGGTGATAAACATGTCAATGCAGAGTAAGAACAGTGCTAATGCCAAGCCGGCATTAAAGAACTTAAAGAAAGAAGTTGCCAATGAACTCGGTCTTGCCAATTACGAGCAGATCGATAAGGGAAACTTAACTGCAAGAGAAAACGGTTATGTTGGCGGTTATATGACAAAGAAGCTGGTTGAAATGGCCGAGCAGCAGATGTCAGGGAAATAACCATTAAAAGGGCTCACAATCGAGCTTGAGACTAAATGAAAAGGGAGATATTTGCCCGAATGCGAATATCTCTTTTTCTATTGATGTAAATATTATTTACAAATGAGTGAAATTTATAGATATATTTTTTCTTTAGTGCTAGAATGGGAAATGATATTACTAGGAGGAAATGATATGCGAATAATAGCAGGTGAATATAAGGGAAGACGTCTGGAGTCTCCGGCAGATTACAGCGTCAGACCGACGACAGACAAGGTGAAGGAAGCGCTTTTTAGCATTCTTACGGAAAAAATTTGGGGAAGCAGAGTTCTCGATCTGTTTTCCGGGACAGGAAACCTGGGGATAGAAGCATTGAGCAGAGGAGCACGCGAGTGTGTATTTTGCGATAGCTCAAGAGAAAGCTTAAGGCTGATAAAATCGAATATCGCTCATTGCAAAGCGCAGGACGGTGCCAGAGTAGTGCCGGGAGATTTCAGAAAAACCCTCGCAAATCTGGAAGGTGAATTTGATATTATCCTTTTAGATCCGCCATATGGCAAAGGTTTTCTGGAGCCTGCCTTTGAAATCATAAGTCAGCAGTCCCTTCTGGCGGAAGATGGCGTAATAGTTGCCGAGCACAGAAAAGAAGAAGAGATGCCGGACGAATTATATGGCTTCACGAAGATAAAAGAAAGAAAATACGGTGTTATCAAACTATCAATATATAGTTGAATACAGAAGGCTTGCATGGTATAATTAACTAGTATTAGTGGAGGATAGTCAGATGCATATCAAAGCACTTTATACAGGTTCTTTCGACCCGCTTACAAACGGACATCTTAATATTATCGAGAGAGCTGCTAAACTCTATGACGAATTAACTATAGGGATAATTGTAAATCCTTCCAAGAAATCGATGTTTTCATTGGAAGAGAGAAAAGAAATGATTGGCGAGACCCTGAAACATTTAGACAATGTTAAGGTCGACTGTTTTTCGGGATTGCTGGCTGATTACGTTAACGAGAATAAATTCAACGTTGTAGTCAGAGGGCTTAGAGCTGCTATGGATTTCGAGTATGAGATCCAGATGGCACATATGAATGCCAGATTATTTGACGAACAAGTGGAAACGGTATTTCTAATGACAGATCCGAAGTATTCCTTTATCAGTTCAAGCATGATGAAGGAAGTACATACTTTAGGCGGTTCGATAGAAGGTCTCGTTCCCGAAGTGATACTGAATAAAATGAATGGTTCTATTATGGGTGAATAACAGGAGGATATTATGAGAGTTTTAGAACTTTTAGAAGAAATTGAAGAAATCGTTGATACTGCTGCCGGATTTCCTCTTACCGGAAAGATAATGGTAGATTCACAGGAATTGCTGGAAATCGTAAGAGAAATCAGAGCAGAGCTGCCTGATGAAATTCAGCAGGCTCAGTGGATCAAAAATGAAAGAGAAAGAATCATAGCTGAAGCGAAGACTCAGTATGAAGCAGTTATCGATGATGCTCAGAAGCAGGCTGATACTCTCGTTGAAAACAACGATATTACAGTTAAGGCTAAGATGAGAGCTGACGAACTTATGAGAGTTACAGAAAACACAGCTCAGCAGCTGAAAATCGGTACATACGAATATCTCGACAGCATCCTCTACAGCTTCCAGGGCAAGATGGAACACTTAAGCTCCATTTACTTCGGAGAAATGTTCACCAGCATCGAGAAGGCATTTGATGATATCAACTCAGCACTTTCAGCTAACAGAGACGAGCTGAAGGATATGGCTTACAGAGCACAGATGAATGCAGATGAAATGCCTGAACCATCACCGTTAGCAGACTTAGATAAATAAAACGACTAAACATATATCCATGGTTTTTGAATAAAATAAACCATGGATTTTTTTATGCTCGGAAATAAAAAGCTGCTCATATCTTCATTAATAGCATTTGCTTGCTGTCTTGTAATGATCATGTTTCCTCAGGAGGCGATTTCTTCTGCCAGGAGAGGTGTGTTTCTGTGGACGACAGATGTGCTTCCCGCACTGCTGCCTTTTTTCATATGTGCCAATTACCTGCAGGAGGCAGGAATGCTTAAATACTTGAGGCCCGGTGCATTCACATTAACGATGAGCATCTTATCCGGATATCCTATGGGAGCTAAGATAATCGGAGATATGAGAAGAAAAAAAGAAATAACACTTGAGAAATCTATGTGGCTCATGAGCTTTTGCAATACATCAGGTCCTGCATTCATGATGGGTAGCGTAGGTGCCGGGATGCTTGGTTCTGTTAAAGCAGGATTCATACTGGCTTTTAGTCATTACATCGGAGCGTTATTAAATGCAATAGTGTATCGCAAGCTGCTGAATTGTCAAAACAGCTTCCGAGAAACACCTAAGATGAGCGAGTTAAAGATAGTTGAAGAGACGGCAACGATACAGGAAACATTGACGAATGCCATATTGGCTTCGTTAAAATCTGTTGCCATAGTGCTTTCATATATTGTGCTGGCAATGTTTGCGACTGATATGTTGGAAATGTCGGGATTACTTTCATTTATTGATTCGGGCGAAGCAAGAGCGGTTATAAATGGAATGGTTGAAATGACTGTGGGATGCGAGTCTTTAGCTGCATGTGAGGGTGTATCGATCGAGGTCAAAAGCGTACTTTGCTCAATGATGATATCCTGGGGAGGGCTGTCGGTCATTGGACAAATCATGAGCATGGTCGCAGGAACCGATATCCCGCTATTATATACATTGATATGTAAATTTACTCACGGGCTTTTTTCTGCAGGGGTGGCTTTCGTCATAACTGCGTTTATGGTATGATATAAGAATGAAAGTATTAGGAATAACAGCAGAATACAATCCGTTTCATAACGGACATAAATATCATATTGAAGAGTCGCGACGCATAACGGGTGCAGACTGTGTTGTAGCAGTTATGAGCGGTTATTTCACCCAAAGAGGTGAGGCTGCCGCCTTGGACAAGTGGACCCGCAGCAGACTCGCTGTAGCTAACGGAGCAGACCTGGTTGTGGAGCTGCCGTTTGTCTATGCCTGCAACATAGCTGAACGGTTCGCAAAAGGTGCGGTGGATATCCTCGCAGGATTAGGCGCAGATTATATTTCGTTTGGAAGTGAAAACGGTGACATCAAGAGTCTGACTGAAGTTGCCGGCCTTATGGTGGACAAGGCGCAGATGATTTCTTCGAAAAGATCGGAGATCATGCAAAGCGGCGCTTCTTTCGCAAAAGCAGGGCAATTGGCTGTAGAAGAACTTTTTGGCAAGTCTGCCGCAGCACTCATGTCAGAGCCTAATAATATTTTGGCTATTGAGTATCTGAAGAGGATAAAAAGTATAAACTCCGCCGGAGGCGGCATAGAGGCAGTAACCGTAAAGCGCCACGGATCGGGATACTTTGAATTAAACGATGCACTGGGCTTTGCAGGAGCATCTGCCATCAGAAAGATGGAAGAAAGAACGGAATTTGAAAAATTTGTTCCGGCTGATGTTGCGGATGCGCTTGGCGAAGCAGAGAGCAAGACGGCGTGTGAAAACCGCAGCTTTGATATTATCAGAGCAGAAATATTGAAAAACAGCTCTGAAGATTTAGCCAAGATATATCATATGGGCGAAGGCCTTGAGAATAAATTGAAAAAAGAAATCGTCAAGGCAACAGATATGGACTCACTGATTTCATCAATCGTATCTAAGCGTTATACTGAAGCAGCGGTAAGAAGACTTCTTGTTTATGTGCTCTTGGGCATCAGGCAATATCATATGCCGGAGGGCGTTTATGCGAGGATACTTGCGGCAAATGACAAAGGCAGAGAGCTTCTTTCTAAACTCAAGAAGAGAGATGATGCCATACCTGTAATAACAAATATCAATAAGGCTACGGACGTAAGCGATGTGGTTAAGGAGACATTAAGCTATGATGTAATGGCGGCGGACATGTACAATCTTATACAGGGGAAAGACATATATGATTTTTCCGACAAGGTAATAAAACCTTATATGGATAAATAAGCCAAACCTCTTGAAAACATGGAGTTTAAGAGGTATAATGAACGTTAGTGATTATTGCGGTCAAGCCGTAATATATATAAAATGTTAATTAATAATTCGAATATGGAGGAAATCGTAAATGAAAGTTTTAGTAATCAACTGCGGAAGCTCATCACTGAAGTATCAGGTTCTGGACATGACAAACGAAGTGCTGATGTGTAAAGGTCTGGTAGAAAGAATCGGCATGGACGGTTCACAGATCACTCACGAAAAGATCGGCATGGACAAGTTCAAGAACGTAGTACCTATGGAAGACCATAAGGATGCTATCTCACACGTACTGATGGCTATTCAGGATGCTAACCATGGTGTAGTAGCTTCAATGGATGAAATCGGAGCAGTAGGACACAGAGTAGTTCACGCAGGCGAAAAGTTTGCTCACTCAGTGCTTATCGATGATGCTGTTAAAGCGGCTCTGGAAGAGTGCGTAGATCTGGCACCTCTCCACAACCCACCAAACCTTCTGGGTATCGCAGCATGTCAGGAACTGATGCCAAACACTCCTATGGTAGGCGTATTCGATACTGCTTTCCATCAGACAATGCC
>JAUMXT010000055.1 GCA_030529015.1 Bacillota bacterium
CACTTCTCTTAACTACGCAGCCTTCCTGAGCGATGTTACCCCACATAACTGCGATGCCGCCTGTTTCGCTGTAAGGTTCATCGATAGGACGGATTATGCTATAGTCTCTGACAAAAGCATTGCCGATATTTTCGCCAACAGTTTTGCCTGTAGCGGTGATGAGGTTCTTATCGATAAGGCCCTTCTTGTCCAGCTCGCTGAATACAGCCATAAGACCGCCGGCGTTGTTCAAGTCATGCATGTGAGTGCCGCCTGCAGGTGCCAGATGACAGAGGTTAGGAACCTTCGCGCTGAACTGATTGAAAATTTCCATGTTCAGTTCCACGCCTGCTTCGTTAGCGATAGCCAGCAGGTGAAGTACGCTGTTTGATGAACATCCCAAAGCCATGTCGCAAGCCAGTGCGTTTTGCAGTGATTTTTCGTTGATGATATCACGAGCCTTGATGTCTTTTTCAACCAGGTTCATGATAGCCATACCTGCATGCTTGGCAAGTCTGATACGGCCGCTGTCTACAGCAGGGATAGTTCCGTTGCCCGGCAGCGCGATACCTACAGCTTCTGCCAGACAATTCATGCTGTTGGCTGTGTACATACCTGAGCATGATCCGCATCCCGGACAAACGTTTTCTTCGTATTCGAGAAGCTCGGCGTCATCGATGATATCAGCTTTTCTTGCGCCTACTGCTTCGAACATTTTAGAAAGGCTTGTTTCTTCGCCCTTAACAAGGCCGCTCATCATAGGGCCGCCTGAGCAAACTACTGCAGGGACATTCATTCTTACTGCAGCCATGATCATTCCCGGAACGATCTTGTCGCAGTTAGGCACCAGCACCAGACCGTCGAACTGATGAGCCATAGTCATAGTTTCAACGCTGTCCGCGATAAGCTCACGGCTTGCCAGTGAATATTTCATGCCGATATGTCCCATAGCGATACCGTCGCATACGCCGATAGCAGGAACTTCGATAGGCGTGCCGCCTGCCATTCTTACACCGGCCTTTACAGCTTCGGCAACCTTATCAAGGTGCATGTGGCCGGGAACGATTTCACTCTTAGCTGAAACGACACCGATAAGAGGTCTTTCCAGCTCTTCTTTAGTATATCCCATGGCATAGAAAAGGCTGCGCGCAGGCGCTCTTTCCATACCTTTTGTTACATTGTCACTTCTCATTTCGTCACCTCTAAAATAGAAAAGTTTGCGGAGGGTCGCTCCGCAAACGTCTTATTTCTTTAACCAGCTCATCATCTTTCTCAGCTCTTCGCCGACTTTGCAAAGCAGATGTGAAGCTTCTACTCTTCTTGTTGCCAGGAATCTAGCCTTGCCGCCTGCGTTCATTTCCTGAACGAATTCGCTAGCGAAAGTACCATCCTGGATTTCTGACAGAACCTTCTTCATTTCTTTTCTTGTATCTTCAGTGATGATTCTTCTTCCTGTTCTGTAGTCACCGTATTCAGCAGTGTTGGAGATGGAGTATCTCATCTTGTCGAAACCGCCTTCGTTGATCAGGTCAACGATCAGCTTCATTTCGTGGATACATTCGAAGTAAGCCATTTCAGGTTCATAACCTGCTTCTACCAGTGTGTCGAAACCTGCCTTCATCAGCTCAGTAACACCACCGCAGAGAACTGCCTGTTCACCGAAGAGGTCAGTTTCAGTTTCTTCTTTGAATGTAGTTTCCAGGATTCCCGCACGACCTGCGCCGATTCCTGAAGCATAAGCCAGAGCATAGTCCTTAGCTTTGCCTGAAGCGTCCTGATATACAGCGATCAGTGAAGGAACGCCTTTACCTTCAACATACTGACTTCTTACAGTGTGTCCCGGTCCCTTAGGAGCGATCATGATAACGTCCAGGTCAGCAGCAGGCTGGATCTGGTTGTAGTGGATGTTGAATCCGTGAGCGAATGCTAATACGTTACCTTCCTTCATATGCTTTTCGATCTGGTTCTTGTAGATGGAAGCCTGCAGTTCGTCCGGAGCAAGAATCATAACGATATCGCCTGCTTCAGCAGCAGCTTCGATGTCCAGAACCTTAAGTCCTGCAGCTTCTGCCTTAGCAGTGTGAGCTGAACCCGGTCTCAGACCTACTACTACGTCAACGCCGCTTTCATGCAGGTTGATAGCGTGAGCATGTCCCTGTGAACCGAAACCGATGATAGCAACTGTCTTGCCGTCTAACATTCCTAAATTACAATCCTGATCGTAATACTTCTTAATCATTTTAAATTCTCCTTTATGTAAATTCTTAAAAATTTTCGTAATGCTGCGCCGTAGAGTGCCACGCGCTAAAGCGCTGCACTCCTGACGAATGACCTTCCACGATTCATTTCATTCATCGGGATAGGTCATCTTCTTCCAGTCCTCTGCCGATTCCTGTGATACCTGTTCTGCAGACTTCCACGATGTCGTAGCAGTCCATCATGTTCATGAAGCCGTCGAGTTTTTCGGATGAGCCTGTGATTTCGATGATCAGGCTGTCCTTGCTGAGGTCAACGATCTTGCCTCTGAAGATCTCAACGATTTCTTTGATTGCTGAACGTTCGCTTTTATCTGTTTTAACCTTGAGCAGAAGCAACTCTCTGTAGATGCTGTTAGTGTCAAGAGTGAAGATCTTCTTAACTACTTCCAGCTTCGCTGTCTGAGTTATTATCTGGTGAAGTCCCTGTTCGGTTCCGGTGAATACTACTGTGATTCTGGAAAGCTTCGGGTCGTTGGTCGCCGATACTGTCAGGGAGTCGATGTTGAATCCGCGGCGTCCGAAGAGGCTGCTGACTCTTGTCAGTACGTTGGCCTGGTTGTCTACCAGGATACTGATTACTTCTCTTTTGATGTTCTTATCCATTTATCTAAACCTCCTAACAGACTAACCGATGATCATGTCTTCTACTGAACCGCCTGCCGGGATCATTGGCAGTACACGCTCTTCTCTTGAGATAGTGCAGTCGATCCATACAGGTCCCTTTTCGGCGAGAGCCTTCTTGAAGACGTCTTCGAACTCCGCAGGAGTTGCCGCTGAGTAGCCCTTTGCACCAAAGGCTTCAGCCAGCTTAGGGAAGTTAGTCTTTCTCTCCGGTGTAGTAGCGGCGAAACGCTTGCCGTAGAAGGCTGTCTGCCACTGGTAAACCATGCCGAGAACCTTATTGTTGAGGATAACGGTTATGATAGGAAGCTCGTTGCTTACTGCAGTGCAAGCTTCGCAGAGATTCATGTGGAAAGAGCCGTCGCCTGTGAAGTGGATTACTCTCTTGTCAGGCTGACCGATCTGAGCACCTACTGCAGCTCCGTAGCCGAAGCCCATAGTTCCCAGGCCGCCGCTTGTGATGAAGTTCTCTGTCTTTTCGTGCTTCACATACTGTGCAGCCCACATCTGATGCTGACCAACGTCTGTAACGTAGATAGTTTCCTTATCAGTCAGATCGCATACGGCGTGGATAACTTCGCTCGGATGGAGTTCAGCTTCCTGGCACTTGATGTCGCCTGTTCTCTTCTTCCATTCTGTTGCCTGTGAAACCCATTCCTTATGATCCTTCTCCTTGATCAGAGGGAGAAGCTTAGTCAGGAATTCCTTAACGTCAGCAGTAACGCCGATGTCAACGAGAACGTTCTTGTTGATTTCACTTGTGTCGATGTCTACCTGAATCTTCTGAGCTTTTCTCGCGAACTTCTGAGGGTTCAGCGCTACTCTGTCACTGAATCTTGCTCCCAGTGCGATAACCAGGTCGCATCTGTCTACGGCCTTGTTGGCTGCGATGCTTCCGTGCATTCCGATCAGTCCCAGGTTTCTAGGGTTTTCGGAGCCGACGATGCCGGCAGCCATCAGTGTATATGTTGCAGGCATGTCCGCCAGCTCGATGAGCTTGTTGACTTCCTTGCCTGCTCTTGCAGCGGTAACTCCGCCGCCGATGTAAACGATAGGTCTTTCTGCTGCGTTGATCATAGCAGCTACTTCCTGTACTTCCTTGTCTGTGAAAGACGGTGTAGGGTTCAGTGGCATCGGCTCTTCAGGCTTGTAATCTGTCATAGCTGCAGTTACGTCCTTAGTGATGTCTACGAGAACCGGGCCCTTTCTTCCGCTGTTGGCAATTCTAAACGCGTTTCTCATAGCGCTTGCCAGATCGTCTATATCATTGACAAAGAAGGTGTGCTTAGTTACCGGCATAGTCACGCCTGTGATGGAGATTTCCTGGAAGGCGTCTCTGCCGATGAGACTGTCGGGCACGTTGGCAGTAATGGCAACCATAGGAATGCTGTCCATGAAAGCAGTCGCGATACCAGTTACCAGGTTAGTAGCTCCCGGTCCGCTTGTAGCGAAGACGACGCCTGTCTTACCTGTCGCTCTGTAATATCCGTCTGCAGCGTGAGCAGCATGCTGTTCGTGAGATGCCAGTACGTGGCGGATCTTATCTCTGTATTCATAAAGAGTGTCATATAAATTCAGCGCAGTACCTCCCGGATACCCAAACACCGTGTCAACACCCTGTTCCAATAAGATCTCAGCAACCAGTTGTGATCCTGTTACTCTCATTTTTTCCTCCTTAAAAATATCTTTCGTATTTGAGGGCTTAAGAACGGCTAAAAAAAGCCATTTATCGCCCATATTCCTTATTATATATGTAAAAAAAATAAATGCAACCCCGTTTTTATAAAAATTGTGGTTTTAACACAATAAATTTACGAATCAATAGTTTGGCTTCACAAAAACAGCCAAATTGTTTGTGCAAAGCGCAAGATATTGGGCGTATTTGGCGCTTTTGCCCATTAGTAGGGGGTGCTAGAGGATTTAAAGTAGTGTTCGAGTGGTTTCAGGGTGTTGCAGCGTGGTTGCAGTGTGGTTGCAGGGTGTTGTCGGCGTAGATCCAGGTGCGTTTCAGCCAAACGCGTGAAAACATGCCTTGGTTGGCTGAAAAAGATTGTTGAAGAAGCGACAGGGAACGCAATGAGGACAATCTATCGGGTGCTTTTCAGCCAACATCAGGATGACGAACCCTTTTGGCTGAAACCAAAGTATTGAGAATGCGATACAGCGCCTTTTGCAAGCCGGCTACCGACAATTTTTCAGCCAAATCTCGGAATAAAAACGAAAAAGGCTGAAATGAGGGTTGCGACCTGCGATCTATTTGCGATAGAATAGAGCGTAAGTTAAAAACAAGGGGAAAAGGAAGACTAAAAATGAACAACGCAAGATATAATTTAAAAATGTACAGTGGACTGCTGATTTTCCTGGGTGTTTGGGATGTGCTTTCCATGATTCCGAAAGTGATTGGCATAATGGCAGTGCTCAAGGGCGTATCAGCGAACAGCCCGATATACGTGCTGATATCAACATTCTTATTCGCAGTGCTTATGATCGCGAAGCTTTGGCTGGGATTCAAAGGCTTCAGATACGTTAAGACAGAATCAGAAGAACCTACTACTCAGCTGGTTGAGATTTCCAAGCTGGCAGGCTATGCCGTTATAGCATTCGCATTACTTACAGGAATCGGCATCTTTGCAGATGTTGCAAAGGCTGCAGACTTACTGCCGCCGGCTATCACATTGGTAGTTTTGAATTGGTACAAGAAGGCTGCTAAGCAGTGCATGTGGTAAAACACAGATAACATCACATACGGAGGAAAAGACATGAGAGAAGACAAGATATTATCGCAGTATAGAATAATCAGTGGAGTTCTGCTTTTCTTTGGGGCAATGAATCTCATCAACATAGGCAGCGAAGATTTCGGAGCGATTCTTGAAGCGCCGGGCGCAGTTAAAGTTCTGGCTTTAGTAGCATTAGGCATCATGCTGATAGCGACTGTTGCGATGCTGTACATGGGATACACCGGACTCAAGTATTGCAAAGGTGACGGCAAGGGAACACTTCATATAACGATCGCGAAGATCTGCATCGTTGTTTCTGTTCTGGGAGTTGTTATTGCTGCAGTAGACCTCTTCGTTAATAATTCAGACGTGGGCAATATACTCGGAAGCTTGTTCCAGCTGGTAATTATCTACTACTACCTTAAGTTTTCTAAGGAATTCATTGGATAATAAGCGGTTGACAAGAATAATGTACTAATATATATTTAACTGTAACGGAGACGGCGTATGCCGATTTTCTACATATTAATAAAGATGCGATGAACGGAATAAATTTGATGAAAGTATTTCAGAGAGCAGCCGGGTGGTGCGAGGCTGTATATCTAGTCAAATGTCTCACCCGGGAGCAGAAAACTTCAAGTGGGTATGTGATTTTCCTCACGGAACGGCCTTCGGCCGAAACAGCATACCAATAAGAGTGGTACCGCGCAGGCTACGCCTTCGTCTCTTAGTTTGAGACGAAGGCTTTTGTTATTTAGGCGATTTTGTGGTCGACCGGCCCGTGTGGTTGGGCCGATTCCATTGCTCGCCGCTCGGGACTTCTGCGATTCCCCAATTGTGGCGCGTCGACCGCGATTCCGGGGAGAAAATCAGCAGATTATCCCCAAATAGCACGCGGCGTTATAGATGCATGAAAATATCACATTGCTTGAGGCGATTTGTGGGAGAAATTAGACGAAAACTCCCCGAAAACAATGCGAGTGACTGTAATTTGGGGACGGCAGCACAGCGGCACACCCCGTGAGGCGCCCGCAACGAAGCGGCACCCCCTGTGAGAAGCCCACAGCACAGCTGCACCCCCTGTGAGGTGCCCGCAACACAGCGACAAATACCTAAAGAAAGGATTTATCATATGAAAAACTACGACAAGTACAAGGTGGGTTATTTCCCTCCGCCAACACCACACAACGAGTGGGTCAAGAAGGATCATTTAGAAAAAGCACCGAGATGGTGCAGCGTTGACCTAAGAGACGGCAACCAGGCGCTGATCGTGCCTATGAGCCTACAGGAAAAGGTCGACTTCTTCAAATATCTGGTTTCACTGGGCTTTAAGGAAATCGAAGTTGGTTTCCCGGCAGCTTCCGAAACCGAATATCAATTCTTAAGAAAGCTGGTTGATGACAAGCTGATCCCGGACGACGTTAGGATCCAGGTGCTGACACAGTCAAGAAAGCACATCATCAAGAAGACGTTCGACGCACTGAAGGGCGTTAAGAAGGCAGTCGTGCACCTTTACAATTCAACATCTGTATCCCAGAGGGAGCAGGTGTTCAAGAAGGAAAAGCCGGAGATCATCAAGATCGCCCTCGACGGCGCCAAGCTGATGAACGAATACGCGGCGAAGAATCCGGATACGGAGTTTGCGTTTGAGTATTCACCTGAAAGCTTTACGGGAACTGAACTGGATTTTGCAGTAGAGATCTGTAACGAAGTGATCGACATGTGGAGAGAGGGCGATGCTGACAGAGAAATCATCATCAACCTGCCGGCGACAGTAGAAATGTCCATGCCGCACGTATACGCTTCGCAGATAGAATACATGTGCGCGAACCTGCACGGAAGAGAAAAGCTTTGCATTTCGCTGCATCCGCACAACGACAGAGGAACAGGGGTTGCAGCGGCCGAGCTGGGAATGCTGGCAGGCGGCGACCGTATAGAAGGAACGCTTTTCGGTAACGGCGAAAGAACAGGAAACGTGGATATCGTAACAGTTGCCATGAACCTTTTCTCCCACGGAGTTGACCCGGGACTGGACTTCTCCAACATGCCGGAAGTTGTAGAAAACTACGAAAAATACACAGACCTGCAGGTGCCTCCGAGACAACCGTACGGCGGATCACTGGTATTCGCAGCATTCTCGGGCTCCCATCAGGACGCCATCTCAAAAGGCATGCGCTGCCGCATCAACGACAGCAGACCTTACTGGGATGTACCGTATCTGCTCATCGACCCGAAGGACGTGGGCAGAGAATACGAAGCAGACGTTATCAGAATCAACAGCCAGTCCGGCAAGGGCGGCGTAGCACATATCCTGGAACAGAACTTCGGTTACGTAGTACCGCCTCAGATGAGAGAAGAGCTGGGCTACATGATCAAGGACATCTCCGACCACGAACACAAGGAGCTGTCGCCTATCGAAGTTTACCAGGCGTTTGCTAAGGAATACATCAACGTATTCGATCCGATCGACATCACAGACGCGACTTTCCGTAAGGCTTCCGACTACAGATCAAATGACGGTATGATCGTTAAGATCGAAGTTCGTATCGCAGGAGATGAGTACCAGTTCGAAGCACTCGGTAACGGACGTCTCGACGCTATCAGTAATGCGCTGAAGCAGTCGCCATACACATTCGACTACAAGTTCATCACATATTCGGAACACGCGCTTTCCGCGGATTCTCATTCAAAGGCCGCAGCTTATGTCTGCATCGAGGATAGGGATGGCAACCAGTTCTGGGGCGTAGGTATCCACGAGGATATCATCCTGGCTTCGGTCAATGCGCTGGTTAGTGCTCTGAACAGACAGAACAACAAGAATCACTTCGTAGAATAAGGAGGACATAAATCATGGCAATGACAATGACCCAAAAGATCCTGGCGGCTCACGCCGGGCTCGACAGTGTAGTGGCCGGCCAGCTCATCAGAGCTAAGCTCGACATGGTGCTGGGCAACGATATAACAACACCTGTAGCAGTAAACGAATTCGAAAAAGCAGGATTCGACGGCATCTTTGACAGAGAGAAAATCTCTCTGGTCATGGACCACTTCACACCTAACAAGGACATCAAGGCGGCAGAACAGTGTATGCAGTGCAGGACTTTCGCCAAGAGATTCGACGTTAAGAATTTCTATGATGTAGGAAGAATGGGCATCGAACACGCGCTGCTTCCTGAACAGGGAATCGTTAAAGCAGGCGACTGCATCATCGGTGCAGACTCACATACATGTACATACGGTGCGCTGGGCGCATTCTCAACAGGCGTTGGAAGTACAGACATGGCAGCAGGGATGGCAACAGGCGAGGCCTGGTTCAAAGTTCCGGAAGCCATCAAATTCAACCTTACAGGCGAGCTTGGCGAAAACATCTCAGGAAAAGACGTAATTCTCCACATCATCGGCATGATCGGCGTAGACGGTGCGCTTTACAAATCAATGGAATTCACAGGACCGGGAGTTAAGAGCCTTAGCATGGACGACAGACTTTGCATCGCCAACATGGCCATCGAAGCCGGCGCGAAGAACGGAATCTTCCCTGTAGACGAAGTGACTATAGAATATATGACAGGCAGAGCACAGGGCGAATGGAAAGTTTTCGAAGCGGACGAAGACGCTGAGTATGTTGAAACTTACGACATCGACCTTTCGGCACTGAAATCAACGGTTTCATTCCCGCATCTTCCTGAAAACACTAAGACTATCGACGAAGTTGAAGACATCGACATCCACCAGGTAGTTATCGGGTCGTGTACTAACGGCAGACTTGAAGACATGGCTGCAGCGGCTAAGATTTTGGAAGGCCGCACGGTGCATCCTGACGTGAGAGCCATCATCATTCCGGGCACTCAGCAGGTTTACAAAGACTGCATGAAGCTGGGCTATATGGATACTTTCATCGACGCAGGCTGCGTGGTAAGTACACCGACATGCGGACCATGCCTGGGCGGACATATGGGTATCCTGGCGGCAGGCGAAAGATGTGTCGCTACTACTAACAGAAACTTCGTAGGCAGAATGGGTCACGTGAAGTCAGAAGTATATCTGGCAAGCCCTGCAGTTGCAGCGGCATCAGCAGTGACAGGCAAGATCAGCGGCCCGGATGCGTTAAAATAGGAGGAAAATACAATGAAAGCAAAAGGCTCAGTCCATAAATACGGTGATAACGTTGACACAGACGTTATCATCCCTGCAAGATACTTAAACGTGGCAGACATGAAAGAGCTGTCAGCCCACTGCATGGAAGACATCGACGCAGAATTCGTTAACAAGGTAAAAACAGGCGACATCATGGTAGGCGGTGAAAACTTCGGCTGCGGCTCATCAAGAGAACACGCACCTGCAGTAATCAAAGCAAGCGGCATCGACTGCGTTATCGCCAAGACATTCGCAAGGATCTTCTACAGAAACGCTATCAACATCGGCCTTCCTATCCTGGAATGCCCTGAAGCAAGCGAAGCTATCGAAGCAGGACATGAAGTGTCCATCGACTTCGACACAGGCGTGATCGTGAACGAAACAACAGGCGCGACTTATCAGGCACAGCCATTCCCTGAATTCATCAAGGATATCATGGCGAAAGGTGGCCTCATGAAAAGTCTGAAGGGAGAATAATATGAACATCAAATTAGCAGTCATCCCCGGCGACGGTATCGGCCCTGAGGTGGTTGGCGAAACGCTGAAGGTCCTGGACAAGATTGGGGAAAATTTCGGACATACTTTTGAATATAACAAAGTGCTGGCGGGCGGATGTGCCATCGATGAATACGGCGAATGCCTCCCGCAGTCAACAATAGATGCATGCAAAGCTTCGGACGCCGTTCTTCTCGGCGCTGTAGGCGGCTGGAAATGGGATCATCTCCCGGGAAGCGAAAGACCTGAGATGGCACTTTTAGGCCTTAGAAAAGAACTGGGGCTCTTTGCAAACCTCAGACCTGCCATGGTATTTGATTGCCTGGCAGACGCATGCCCGCTGAAGCCTGAAATCATCGAAGGCGGACTTGACATCGTAGTAGTAAGAGAGCTTACCGGCGGCATCTATTTCGGCGAAAAGGGCACTAAGGAAACTGAGCTGGGACACGCGGCATACGACGTGGAGCAGTACAGCGAAATGGAAGTAAGAAGGATCGCGGAAGTTGCTTTCGATATGGCAATGAAGCGTGGCAAGAAGGTAACAAGCGTAGATAAGGCGAACGTATTGGAAAGCTCAAGGCTTTGGAGAAGAGTGGTTGCTGAGGTCGGCGAAAAGTATCCTGAAGTAGAGCTTAATAATCTCTATATCGACAAC
>JAUMXT010000177.1 GCA_030529015.1 Bacillota bacterium
AATCAATGGGAAGGCAGAATTGTGGTCGGGCATAAGCAAAATGGAGATTCCATATTCAGATATGCATACGGTAAGACACAAAAAGAAATGATGCAAAAGCTGAACGCATTAAAGCTTCAATATCAGGATGCCGACCTTAATGAAGACAGCAACATAACATTAAGCGAATGGCTCGACAAGTGGATAAATGAATTAATGCCCCAAGCTGTCCGACCAACCACTCTAAAGGGCTTCGAACTAATATGCAGATGCTACATAAAGCCATATCTGGGAGATAAAAAGATAGCCTTCATCACAACAAATGATGTGCAGAAAATGTATGCGAAATTAAAAAAAGAAGGCAGAATTAACAAACATCCCGTACATGGACACAAGCTTGCAGATAATATGATAATAAAGATACATGGCACACTGCACCTGGCAATGGAAACAGCAATCGAAAAGAATCTCATAGCCAAAAATCCAACAGAAGGGACAACGGTGCCAAAGAAAAAGAAAAAAGATCTTAAGGTAATAAATGACAATGAGCTTGACAAACTGATGCAAGCCTTAAATGACGACAAGGAATGGGGCGACTTCTTCTACCTCGAACTGACCACAGGCTTAAGACGAGGAGAAATATGCGGTCTCAAGTGGGAAAACTTCGATGAAGAGCAAAACAAGCTCTACATCAGAATAAGCATATACAGAGATAACGGTGAACTAAAAGAAGGTAAACCTAAAACGGACGAGGGCGAAAGATGCATCATACTGCCAAAGGCAACTGCCGATATGTTAAAACGGCGAAAACGGATATCAAAATGGATATTCCCGAACCTGACAACTCCGGAATTGCCTATAGCACCGGAGGCAGCCTACAGAAAAGCAAAGCTGATTTTAAAAAGACTTAATCTGCCGAACATATCCTTCCATGACCTCCGTCACACCTTCGCAACACATGCCATAGCAAGCGGTGTAGATGCAAAAACATTATCAACGATACTTGGGCATACAAACCCAAGCTTCACCCTCGACACATACACACATGTAACAACGGATATGCAACAAAAAGCATCAAATATAATAGAAAACTTTATGGAAGATTTACTCGGAAAGGAGATGAAACCATGGCAAGACGAAAAAGCGGACAAGGAACAGTAAGACTCAGAAAAGACGGTCGATGGGAAGGCAGAATTGTAATCGGCTACGATGAAAATGGTCTACCTAAGACCAAAAATGTAACAGCCAAGACCAAAACGGAATGTATTGAGAAGCTGGAAAAGCTCAAAGATGAAACAGGCTTTATCCGCAGAGAAAAAGTGCATAGCAGAATGACCTTTGGTGAATGGATGGACTTCTGGTATCAGAATTACTGCAAAATACGAATAAAGGAGTCAACTCAAGAGGGCTATGAAACAAGGATATATAATCACATAATCCCCAAGATAGGAAAAATACCACTTAATGAACTAACTCAAAACGACCTGCAGAAATTCTACAACACCCTTAAACAAGACGGCAGACTGAGATATCGGGATACGCTCGGCGAAGGATTGTCCGACAGGTTCGTGCGAAGCTGCCATGCCAACTGCAGAACTGCACTACAAAAGGCAACGGATGACAGACTTATAAAAAAGAATCCTGCAATAGGCTGCAAGATACCGCCCAAAAAATCAAGAGAGATGCAGGTACTGATGCCAGACGAAATTAAAAGGTTCCTCATACAAGCAAAATATGACGGATTCTTCGAAATCTTCCTAGTAGCCTTATCTACAGGCTTACGGCGAGGAGAAGATATGGCACTGAAATGGGAAGACTTAAACCTCGATACAGGAGAACTAAAGGTGAGAAGACAAGTCAAACGGACAAAAGGCAGGTTGGTCATAACAGAGCCAAAGACTGAAGAATCGGTAAGAACGATAATACTGCCAAAAGGCCTTGTAAACATCCTGAAGGAATACAAGGAAACGATAGACTCGGAGTGGATGTTCCCATCACCAAAGCTCGAAGGGATGCCAAGAGATCCCTCGGCAGTATATGGAATGATGCAGGTAATATTAGAAAGAGCAGAATGTAAACAGCTCCGATTCCACGATCTTCGCCACACCTTCGCAACCACATCGGTAGCAAACGGAATGGACATCAAAACCTTATCTACCATCCTTGGACATGTATCAAGCAAAACAACACTTGATATATACCTGCATAGCACCGAGGAAATGAAGAAAGAAGCGGCAGAAAAGATTAATGCACGATTCAACAAGGATACAAACGGAAACGAAGGAACAATCACAGATGAACAAGAAAAGCCGCCACAAGCCAAATTTGAGCCTAAAAAGGGCAAGATGAGAAAGCCCGGCACAGGATGCATCAGTAAGATAAATGACCACCTATACGAAGGCAGATACTCGCCAAAGGATGCCTACGGCAAACGAATGGCAAGAAACATATATGCACCTACAAGAGAAGAATGTGAAGAAAAGCT
>JAUMXT010000056.1 GCA_030529015.1 Bacillota bacterium
CGTACTTGGATGATACGTATCCGTTCTTACCGTTAAACTTGAACTTATACCACCAAACACCTGAGCTGTCCTTAGCCTTACTTGTGATAGAGAACGTCTTGCCATTTGCGATAGTACCCAGCTTGCTGTAGCTTGTTCCCGGACCTGATCTTACTGTGAGCGGATCGCTCTTAGTATTAACTGTACCTGTTGTTGATGTCACGGTAGTAGCACTTGACGAAGTTGATGTAGTCTTAACATATGAAGAAGAAACATATCCGTTCTTACCGCTATATGTTAGTCTGTACCACCACTTACCTGAGCTGTCCTGAGCCTTACCTGTAATGGTAAAAGTCTTGCCTTTGGCAAGGGAACCTATTTTACTATAGCCTGAACCTGCTCCGGATCTTACTGTGAGCGGGTCACTTTTAGTATTTACGGTGCCCTTAAGGTTTGACACCGAGGTTACAGTAGGCTGTTTTATGTTAACGTATTTCGAGGATACGTAACCGGTTTTCGAATTGTACTTAAGCTTGTACCACTTGACACCTGACTTGTCCTTGGCAGTACCTGTAACAGTGAAGGTCTTGCCCTTTGACAGAGAGCCTATCTTAGAGTACCCCGTACCGGCTCCGGACCTTACATTTAGCGAGCTTGCGGTTACTTGACCTGTCTCGCCGGCAGCATAACTCTTGCCTAAATCAGTGTTCGGAATGACAGCAAAAGTTGTGAAAAACATCATCGTCGCTACGATTATAGCCGATATTCTGCTGCGTTTTCTTTTCGCTTCTGTTGACATAATGTTCTCCTTGTTAACCATAAATTTATCCTAAAAATTGCTCTTATTTTTAAATGGATTTGTCATTAGTATACACTAAAAACGTTGAAATGTCAACGTTTTTAGCTATTTTGTATCATCAAATTATGCGTGTAATTTTTGGCAGTTTTTTTGAAAATCAAAAATTATTTATATTTATGGTCTTGGTTTACAATAATTAAAAAATCCCTCTCTTTTAGAGAGGGATATATGTATTCTATCGTTTATTTGATCTTATCCAAATCTTTTGTCTTTCGGCAGCCTTGATAAGCTCTTCTCTAAAGTCAGGATGTGCTACTGAGATTAGCAGTTCCGCTCTCTCCCATGTAGTTCTTCCTACGAGATTTACTGCGCCGTATTCAGTTACCATATAATACGACTGGCTTCTGGGAGAAGTTACGATATCTCCGTTAAAGGTCGGCACGATGCTGGAGTGCACTTTGCCTTCCTTATCTTTAAATGTAGAAGCAGTGCATAAAAATGCCTTACCGCCCTTTGACATAGCTGCGCCTGTCAGGAAGTCCAGCTGTCCGCCTGTACCTGATATCTGTCTTGTCCCGAAGCTTTCTGCACAAACCTGTCCGTAAAGGTCGGATGATATGCAGCTGTTGATGGATATGAGCTTATCGAGTTTACCCATAACTTCAGGTGCATTGACGTACTCCAGCGGATAACCTATGATACCCGGGTTGTTGTTTACCCAGTCATAGAATTCGTCTGTTCCGTAGAATATGCCGCCTATGCCCTTACCTCTGTTGAGGTTGGAATATTTATTGGTCAGCTTGCCTGCTTCAAATATTTTATAGTATGCGTCTGATGACAGTTCTGTATGCATGCCCAGATCCTTAAGGTCGGACTCTGCTATCATCTCGCCTATAACTCCCGGCATGCCGCCGATACCCAGCTGCAGCATACAGCCGTCTGTTATGTGCGGAATGATGGCTTCTGCGATCTTGATGTCAGTCTCCTTAGGTGTAGGAGTACCCATCTGCAGCAGCCTCTGGTTCTCACCTTCCACTACGATATCCACCTCTGAGATATGGATGCTGTCATCCCATCCTCCGTGGATGATAGGAAGGTTTTCATTGATCTCAACGATAACGACATCTGCCTTATCCAGAATACCCTTGGCTACTCCTATGGAAGTAGATAAGTTAAAATAACCGTGGTCGTCCATAGGCGCTACCGATATCATGGCTACATTGACATCCAGAAAATGTCTGTAGTATTCGACGAGACTTCTGAATATCATCGGGATATAATTACAAAGTCCCTTGTCGCATAACTTTCTCTCATAGCCTGAGCAGTGCCAGCTGTTATATATGAAGTGTTCTCTCTCAGGGTCGCATTCAACGACTTGTATCGGTCCGAATATCAGATTACCTCTCACCTTAACTTCAGTGAGCTCATCCTTACGTTCTGCCAGCGCAGCATCTAAGGCCTTGGGAAATCCGTTGCCGGTAATGTAGTCGATCCAGTCGCCGCTCTTAACTACCTTGACAGCTTCTTGCGGAGTTTTTAATTTACTTCTGTATTCATCGTAGATTCTCATTTGATTATTTCCATGTATTTTTCTTTAGGATAACCTATTGCCGACAGCTCCTCGTCCATGATTTCTTTCATTTTATCAGTCATGATATTATCAAATGCATAAACTGTTCTGATAAGACAGTATCCGATGAATTCGTCATAGCCTATATTCTTATGCATATATGCATCGTATCTTCCTACCATTTGTATAGCGGCCGCCACTGCATTCTGCACCGCCATTACCTTGTCTAAGCCGGCGCCTTCAACAAACAAGTCCGCCTCGCTAAGTCTTACTACCAGAGCTGTTAAGGAATCTCTTTCTAAAGCAACTGTGCCCTCATACACGTCAATAAGCTCCTCATCGTTAGCGAAGAGAGTTGAAAGCTCAGTATAGAAAAATCTGTATTCTATCATGTATGCAAAACACTCTTCAATGTATTCAAGCAGTTCTTTCGGAGTGTTGATAGTTTTTGTATTCTTCATTAACAGCGCATGTCTGTCGGCCATGCGTTCTTCCCAAATGCATCTGATAACATCTTCTTTGTTAGCATAGTAATAGTATAAGTTGCCCGGGTTGATTTTCATCGCTGCGGAAATCTGTACTGTGCTGACATTAGACGCTTTTCTCGAGTTGAATAATTCAAGCGAAGTATCCAAGATTTTTTCTCTAGTCTTCTTTGATTTCATGTTGTTCCTCCATACTTCATAAAACTTTTTGCTATTTTATCGTTACCCACTCTCCGGTTATCTCTTTGACAGAGTCTACACCGGTATCTTTCTTTAATTTTATCTCATCGTTTACAAGCTGCTTAAGGAGCTTATCATAATCATCGGCTGTGAATTTCTTAAGCTTGGCATTATCGATCTGCAGACTAACACCACCGTTGGCTGCAGTATAGTTGAATGCCGTACCGCCTACGAATCTTTCTGATACATAATTCTTAAGCATGTCTGTTACGACTGTGTCTATATCTTTCTGTGCAGATGTTATTACGGATGATGAAAGTGCGCTTTGGTCAACGTCAACTCCTATGACCTTACCTGAGCATCTTTCTGCGGCATCCATTACAGATGCACCCATGCCGCCTCCGCATGCGAATATTACCTTAGTTCCTTCGTCATACCACTCTGCCGCCTTCTTCTCTACGTCTTCAGACGGTTCAAAGGTTCCCGTATATTCATATCTGAGTTCTACTTTTTGTTCAAGTTCTGCTGCCGCAGCTGCCGCGCCCTGAACGAATCCGTGTCCGTATCTCTTAACTGCAGGCACATCTTCTCCACCCAGGAATCCCAGCTTCTTGTATCCGTCCTTGACTGCAGCATATCCTGCCATGTATCCGGCTTCCTCTTCTGCGAAAATAACGCTTATGGTATTGGCAGATGTTCCGTATGTGTCGCCGACATCATGAGGCACTCCGTCGATAAGGAGGAAGAAAACCTCAGGATATAAACTCTGGGCGCTGAACACGGTCGTTTCGAAATTACTTCCCGCCATGATCACTAGCTTAGCGCCGCTGTTTACTGCTGTTTCGACAGACTTCATGTACGCTTCCTTCTCTGAACTTTCCGGAGCGTAATGCTTGGCCGTTATGCTGTTCTCAGTCGTAAATGCTTCCACGCTGTCCCATACGGCACCCGTGAATGATCCCGACTCTATATCAGCACTGTCGGCAATCATTGCCACTTCGTAGGTTTCAGGCTCTCCGTTCCCGCCCGAACCGCAAGCGGTAATCGTCAACATCAGCATCAATATCATCAATGTAGATAGTATTTTTTTCATAGTTTCCTCTACTTTATGATTTTCTTTATAAGCTTAGTATTTTCAGGTTTCTCACTGCTTATTATAATAGCTATTCTAATTTCTTCCAATGCTTTTTTAAGTTTTTCTTCATTGTTACCGTAAAGTTTACAAATAACTTCACCTTCGGCTACTGCATCGCCTCTTTTCTTAAGCAATAATATGCCTGCCGACAAGTCTATATCGTCTTCCTTACGCTCTCTTCCGGCTCCTGTATGCTGTGATGCGAGGCCGAATTTCATAGCATCAAGGGCTGCTATATAGCCGTTTTCCCACGCCGTAAGCTCTATGCAAAACTCACTCTGCGGCATGAGCGTATGGTCTTCAATTATCGCAGGGTCTCCGCCCTGTCCGCTGACCATATCTCTGAAGCTTGAAAGCGCACTGCCGTCTTCGAGAGCAGTTCTTGCCTTTTGCATGCCTTCTTCAACGGATTCGGCTTTGTTGCCCATGTATATCATTATGCCTGCCAGCGTCACAGAAAGCTCTGTGATGTCTTCAGGGCCCTTGTTTTTAAGAACGTCGATGGCTTCTTCTACCTCGAGGGTGTTTCCTATGGCGCATCCCAGCGGCTGCTCCATGTCAGTTACTACTGCCATAGTGTCCTTGCCGTCACTCTTGCCGATTTCAACCATCAGCTGTGCCAGCTCTTCTGCGTCTTCCTGTGTCTTCATGAATGCACCGCTGCCGCACTTGACGTCTAATAAGATGGCGTCGGATCCTGCTGCCAGCTTTTTGCTCATGATGCTGGATGTTATGAGGCTGAGGTTTTCTACTGTAGCGGTAACGTCTCTGAGGGCGTATATCTTTTTGTCTGCAGGTGCTATACGTCCTGTCTGACCGATAACTGCGATGCCCTTATCGTTCACCTGATTCATGAACTCTTCGCGAGTCAAGGATGTCTTATATCCCGGGATGGCTTCCAGCTTATCGATGGTGCCGCCCGTAAACCCGAGGCCTCTGCCGCTCATCTTAGCGATGGGAACTCCACAGGCTGCCGCCACGGGACCTACGATGAGAGTAGTCTTATCGCCTACTCCGCCGGTACTGTGCTTGTCTACCTTGATGCCTTCGATTCCGGAAAGATCGATAACGTCTCCCGAATCGCGCATGATCTTTGTCAACGCTACAGTTTCCTCTTTATCCATGCCGTTGAAATATACTGCCATCAGAAACGATGACATCTGGTAATCGGGGATGTCTCCTTCTGTGTATCCCATAACGAGGTGTCTGATTTCTTCTTCTGTGAGGACGTTGCCGTTTCTTTTCTTAGTTATTAAATCTACTATGTTCATCCCTGTCTCCTTATTTCTCGATGAGGTCCCTGAAGCTTTTTCCTATAGAAGTTTTTTTCTTGCCGTCTGTCAGCATGTCTACGACAGTGGCACCGATGTCTGAGAACGACTCTCTTGTGCCCAGGTTTATATTCTCCTTGATTCCTGCTCCTGCCGCTATACCAAGTATATATTCTCGCGTATGATCCCAGCCTGTGTGGATCGGGTCGTTACCGTGGTCCGAGCAAAGTATCAATACGTCATCTTCCTTCATAGCCGCCATTATTTCAGGGAGTCTGTTATCAAACTCCTCGATGGCCTTGCCATATCCTTCGGCATCTCTTCTGTGTCCGAATTTAGAGTCGAAATCCACAAGGTTTGTGAATATGAGTCCCTCGAAATCTTCTCCCAGCGCTTCTATGGTCTTAGTTACGCCGTCGTCGTTGCTTTCTGTATGGACGTCTCTTGTGACTCCGCTGCCGTTGAATATGTCCTTTATCTTGCCGATGGCATATACTGTCTTTCCCTCATCGCTTATGATGTCGAGCATCGTCGATTCAGGCGGTGATACTGCGTAGTCCTTCCTGTCTGATGTCCTGGTGCGCTTGCCGTCTTCTATGATATACGGCCTTGCGATGACTCTGCCGCATGCGTACTCTCCTTGAAGAAGCTCTCTTGCCTTCTCGCAAATATCATAAAGCTCTTCAAGCGGAACGATGTCGACATTTGCCGCTATTTGAAAAACGCTGTCGGCTGAAGTATATACGATGACTTTTCCGGTTCTTTCGTGTTCCTCGCCCAGCTGCTCTATGATCTCGGTTCCGGAAGCCGGGAAGTTGCCGAGCCAGCCTCTGCCGATGGCCTTCTCAAAAGCATCCATCACTTCCTGCGGGAATCCGTCCGGATAAGTCTTGAACGGCGTGTCTGTATATAGGCCTGCTATTTCCCAATGTCCCGTGATAGTATCCTTGCCTACTGATTTTTCTGCAAAGCGCCCGTATGCGCCGAGCGGCTTGTCGCCTATCTTTAGTCTGCCGCCTGCTGCGCCGTCGATATTGCCGAGGCCAAGCTTTAAAAGGTTCGGGATGTTCAGGTCGTATTCGTCTGCTATGTGTCCAAATGTGTCGGCTCCCTTGTCGCCGAATTTTTCTGCATCGGGAAGTGCTCCAAGCCCGAGGCTGTCGAGCACGATGATGGTTATCCTTCTTATCATTTAGGTGACCTCTCTATGAGTATAGGCTTACAATTGAGATAATCCAGTGATATACAATCGTATTTAACGTTATGATGTACGCCTTTTATGGCGTTTTTGAATGCATCTTCGCTGTGTATGTGTCCGTAGAGAACTCTCTTTATTCCATAGTCTTCAAAAAGCTGCTGAAAACCCGAAAAAGATGCTGTTTTAGAAACAGGAGGAAAATGCAATATCCCCAGCATTTCCGCATCAGCGCCGCTTTGGGCGATGTACTTTTTACCTGCCTCAAGTGCGCTTTGCATACGCATGAGCTCTCTTCTGTAGACTTTCTCGTCCGGTTCCTTGAACTCGTCGTTGTCAGGTGTCAGCCAACCTCTTGTTCCACACAACACAAAATCCTCCGCCACGAAGCAGTCGTTCTGGACGAAGGTAATTGTGTCGTACATTTTATTCAGTTTTGTTATGCCGTTCCACCAGAGGTCGTGATTTCCCTTGTATATGACTTTGTGGCCGGGCAAGCTTGCTACCCAGTCCAGATCATATTTGGCGTCTTCCAGCTTTAAAGCCCAGGAAATGTCGCCGGCTACTATGACCGTGTCGTCATCGGTTATCATTTCTCTCCAGTTTTTCTCCAGGCGCTCAACGTGATTGAACCACCTCGGTCCGTATATATCCATTGGCTTGTCTACATCCGGAGCCAGTGACAGGTGGAGATCAGCTATGGCAAAAATGCTCATGGCGGCTAAACTCCTTGTATGTTTTTATATGTCGTCTAAATAGTCGGTATTGGTGTTTGTCGTAACGTTTTTAAGGGCTCTCTGTATCCCTCTCGTTCTGACTCCGACAAGTGTTTCCAGGTCCTTTTGTGCCTGTTCCATCTTAGTCTGTGTTTTTGTCAGAACGTCGTTGAATTTGTCGAATTCTGTCTTGACCTTGGCCAGTGTGTTCCATACTTCACCGGAATGCTTCTGAAGGGCCAGAGATCTGAAGCCCATCTGGAAGCTGTTGAGCATGGCTGCCATAGTGGTCGGTCCTGCTATAGTCACGCGGTAATCTCTCTGCAGAGTTTCCACGATTCCTTGTCTTAATACTTCTGCATAAAGTCCTTCAAACGGCAGGAACATTATGGCGAATTCCGTAGTGGCAGGCGGCATTATATATTTGCTGCTGATGTCTTTCGCTGCCTTTAATACTGCTGTCTTAAGTCCGTCTGTTGCAGCCTTGATGTACATCTTGTCGCCTGTATCGTATGCGTCTAAAAGCTTGGCGTATGCATCGCCCGGGAATTTTGAGTCGATAGGCAGGTATACGAATTCCTTGCCCTCTCCCGGGAACTTCACTGCGAATTCAACTCGCTCTGTAGTTCCTGTTACGGCTACGTTCTCGTCGTACTGTTCAGGCGAAAGTATCTGTTCTAAGATCGCTCCCAGCTGGATTTCACCGAGAACTCCTCTTGTCTTAACATTGGAGAGAACTTTTTTGAGGTCGCCTACTCCTGCTGCCAGTGACTGCATTTCGCCGAGTCCTCTTGTTACTTGTTCGAGGGTGTCTGTGAATTGCTTGTTGAGCTCCATGAGTCTTCTGCTCTGTGTCTCTGCGCTTTCTCTCTGGTTCTGAGAAATCATTTCGCCGAGACTTTTAACGCTCTTCTGTACGATGTCGATGGTTTCCTGTCTGGAACGGTCCATCTCATCTCGCATCTCGCGCTTCAGTTCATAGACTTCGTCTTGTCTCTTAGATGACTTCGGCAGTTTTATTAATATGATTATGGCCAGTATTATCAGTATGACCATTACCGTGAAAAGTCCTATTATCATAAGACTCATATTGTCCATTGATTACCTCCCGTATTTGTCGTGCATTCTCTTTACCATCGCTGCAACGTCTGCTCTCAAGTCGGCCGGCTCCAAAACTTCGACCATGTCGCCGAACTGCACTGCCCAGTATTTTATAGCTTGCTTGTTGGTGACTGTATCTACCAGGTAGTGGTCGCCTTCCTTCCTGATGCCGATGTCTCTTCCCAGCCAATCTATGCAGTCGTTGATGCCGCCGGCGCTCACCTTGAGGATGACGCCTGTTGACGGTCCCGAGAACATGTATACGTGTTCGAGCATGTGCTTCGAAAGATCCTGTCCGTCCTTGAAGTCGGAGACTTTTTCCTTTTGTTTGCGGACATTGTCCAGGATTTCCACATCGCTGATTCGCTCAAGCCTGAAATGTGTTATATCGTCATACTTATCGTTGTTGCCTACGAGGTAGTATTTACCGTTGGCTATTACGATGTAGTATGGATTTACCACATGCTTGTGCTGTGTAGTCTTGACCAGTTTTTTCTCTGTGTCGTATTTGTTGTAATAAAAGGCTATCTGCTTGTTTTCATCGATAGCATCCCCTATGCACTCGAGATTCCAAAAGAGATCGTTGCGCTCTGCCCTTTGCATATTGTCAAGGCTGTATATATGGCGGACTTTTTTCTTGAAATGTACGCCTGCCTGACTTATGAGCCTTGCTACCAGGTCGTCGGCCTGTTTCTTGGGGATATATCTGGATGCCAGGACACTGTCGATGAGAAGTCTAAGCTCGCTGTCATCAAATGTCCTGCCGTCGTAGTAATATCCGCCGGAATCCTGTTCGATCTCGTAGCCTGCGTCCATCAGATCGTTTATGTTTCTGGATATGGTTTTACGATCGCATACTGCCCCGTATTCGCTCTTCATGCGATTGATTATATCCTGCTGCTTCAGCTTATGATCTGCATCGGAATATTTCTTGAGAATCTCCAGTATATAAAGTATATAGAGTTTTTTTATTTCGCCTCTTTCCATATTACTTGCTTGAATTGTTCGATTTACGGAGTCTGTTACTCTACGTACTTGATGCTGTCATCATCATCTTCGTCGTATGCGAAGTCTGTGTAGACGATATCCATTTCATGAAGGGCGCTGTTGAGACTGTTTCTGGCAGTCTGCACCTTCTGGAACAGTTCTTTATATGCTGAGAACTTCATGTCTTCTTTGTTTTCTGCTTTTTTCTTAAGACCCATCTGGAGTCTTGTGTGCGTATCACAGAGGTTGTTGAAGTGTACGAGACACTTTTCAAATGCCTTGACTACCTGGCGCGCCAGCTTGTCTTCTGCCGGGATTTCTATGTCATCCACGTCGATAGACAGGGCCATTTTCTTACACTTTTTAAGGTTTTCGATATTACCGTCGTAGTTCTTCTTTTTAAAGATCATTCTGAACTTGGAATCAGCGATGATCTGCATCTCAGATTCCTTAAATTCTTCAACTACATCTACGTAAAACGACTCTATTTTCTCTATGATCTGCTTCTTGTAATCCATGGTGATCTCCTTCTGTAATTATTAGAGCAAATTCATTGCTCCCATTCATATTATTATACTCTATTTCCTCTCTCAAGTCACTCAAAAGTACAACTGTTGCTAAAATAGCTATCGCCATAAACATCCATGCCAAAATCAACATAATATGCACCGTCCTTTCTCTATTATAACTCCTTTGAGCATATTATGCCATAGGCGATGTACCAAAATTGGTACATGTTATGGGAGAGTGGCTGGTGATTGTTATTTGGTCGGATGGTTCGGCGCGTTTCAGCGTCTGGTTCGGCGCGTTTCAGCCAAACGCGATGTTTTCTTGATGTTTTGGCTGAAATATTTTCTTCTCGAGTCGCATCACACACTTATTGATATGACTTTTTCAGCCAAACTGCATTGATTCGGTGAATTATGGCTGAACGCGATCATGAAATCTGCTTTACACCTCGCGAAAATATGATATCGCATTGAGATTTTCAGCCATACCATGCGTCAAACTGTTTGTTTGGCTGAAATCACCCTGTCACAACGAATTCATCACCCTGAATCCTGCGTAGACTCGAAAGACTTACTGTTTCTGAGAACGCTTGTCACTTGTGGTTTCCGTTATTATTATTAAAGCTGTGATTATGGGGAGAAACTAACTAAAAACTCCCGTTTTTAGCATGCTTTAATCGTGTTTACTCTTGCATTATGTGAGAGCTTAAAATTATGGGGAGTTTCGACATCAAAACTCCCCAAATCAGCAACATTATTTAAATATCACGAAACCGAGCAACTCA
>JAUMXT010000057.1 GCA_030529015.1 Bacillota bacterium
GTCGACCTCCAGCGTGACAGGCTGGCATTCTAACCAACTGAACTACCGGACCGCGCTTCTGCCCCTCGGACAGGTTTTTTGGTGGGCGCAATAGGGCTCGAACCTATGACCCCCTGCTTGTAAGGCAGGTGCTCTCCCAGCTGAGCTATGCGCCCTTTATAACCGCAAGATGAAATCCTGCAGAAATAAAAATGGTAGCGGCGAGTGGAGTCGAACCACCGACCTTCCGGGTATGAACCGGACGCTCTAGCCAACTAAGCTACACCGCCACATTCACAATGAGTTTCAACTCACTGCGAGAAATATATTAACATTTTAGGAACGCTCTGTCAAGATATTTTATATGATAATATTAACAGTTTTCCGATTTTTATTTTCATTATACATAAACGTTCAAGGAGGGGACTATGAATAATGATTTAATTCCCTTGCCAAAAGCCGTTTTCTGCAAAGAATATACTGTAAAAGCCATTATTGGCGAGGAAAACTGCCACCGCTGTTTCAAGGGATACGGCATAATTCCGGGCGCTTCCGTAACGCCGCTCTTTCCGAGCCCTTGCGGTAACCCCTGCGCTTATGAAGTCGCAGGAGCTGTTATCGCATTAAGACATGAAGATTCCGGGCATATTCTCGTTATGCCTGCTTCTTACCGATAAATTTCTTTATCAGTTCAAATGATTTATCTTCGATTACCATATCTTCATCTGTAAGAATTTTTACTTCTTCTATACCGGCTTTATCTGCCGCTGTTTTAAGGAGCGTTGCTGTAAGCCTAGGATTTTTAACGAGCATAGGGCCAAGACAATTAGTAAATAACACGTTGCCTGTTTTGGCCCCTTCACTACCGTCTCCGCAATTACCTCTGCCGTAGATCACCTTACCAAACGGTTCTTGATCTTCTGCCAGCACAACATCCGCCACCTGTATCTGATTTCCCATGACTTCAAATCCGAAATCTGTAGCAAACCAAAGGTCATCGCCCCATACAGACGCTCTTTCTTTCCACGCCATACCGAGAAGCCCGAGACCCGGGATCTCGTTTCCGTTTGCCAGCTCCAGCTTATCCCCTAAAACCGCGCCGCTGCTGCCTACTGCCCAGAGCGAACCGCCCTTTGCAATAAACTCATCCAATCCTGCTCTTTGAGAATCCAGCGCCTTTACGATTTCAGGCATGCACTTTATTTCACCGCTTGTCATATATATTATGTCAGCCCATTCAAAAGGCACTTCTTCTTTTAAAGATTCGCATCTTCTGATCTCAATATCCAGACCCATCATGGCTCCTATTCTGTTTAAAGCCATTATGTCGCCTCTGCCACCGTGTATGTTAAGGATGTCAGGATAAAGCCAGGCTATATGTATTGCTCTGCTCATTATTCCGCCTCCTTTCCGGTTTCATGCTTCTTAGCATATTCAGCTATTGATTGATATTTTTTGAGCCATGTTACCATATACACATTTTCACATTCATGCTTCTGCATTTCGGCTACTATGGCTGCATTGTCGTTAGTAGGAAGAACAGTGAGCTTTTCTGTATCCAGCCCATCATATATCAGTCTGAGCGCCGCATCATAAGCAACCGAACCCGAGAAGCATATACAATGGCTCAGGTTTGAATCGATCACCTTACGGAAATCACAGTCATAAGAATAGAATGTATTAGTGTAATGCGGTTCGAAATCTGTAAGCTCATCAAGGCCGAGAACAAACAGCTTCTCAGTTTTGTCCGCTGCTATAACGTTAAGTGCAGATTGAACTGTTTCAGGATTTTCCTGCTTCATTCTGATATAACGTATAGTCTTGCCGCCTGCTCTGACATCTTCCATTCTGCCGCCGATATTTTTAAAGTCCACAAAAGCGTCTCCGATAACGTTCTTATCTATACCGAATTCTCCTGCAACTGCCAATGCGGCAATATAACTGTAAAGGAAGAATGGGGTGTTATATCTGAAGGTATACTCCTTGCCTTCGCAATCAAATGTCTTATTATCGAAATTCACATTTTCTGCGTGGTAATCTGCCTTCTCCCCACTGCTGAAACCACAGTCTCTGCAGACAAAAGGCCCTACATTATCTATGTTGTACACGTCAAATGCTATCGCTCCATGGCAAACAGGGCATGGCATCGCAACAGAGAAGAAGTCATCCTTCTTATCAAATGAAGCTGAGTTTTTCTCTACTCCGTAGCTTATGCATTTTCCGGCCAATCTTCCCAGACTTAAGGCGTTAGGTTCATTGGCGTTGACATATACTTTAACACTGTCATCGATTACCGATGCCAGTTTTCTCCATATGATATCCGGTTCCCCGTTACGCTGCACCTGGTCCTTCTGCACATTAGTTATGCAAATGTGCTTTGCAGGAAGCTTCTTGTAAATTATCGGCAGAAATCTTTCGTCTGTTTCAAGAAGTATAATATCTGTTTTTAATTTACCGCCAAGGCTTGCATTGTTCATGAGCGTTACGACAACCCCTGCGAGAAGGTTTGCTCCTGCTAAATTTACAGCAGCTTTAACACCTGCCTTGTCAAAAACGTGAGCGATCAGATTCGTAGTCGTACTCTTACCGTTAGTACCTGTTACGAATATGGTTTTCTGAGGGTCTACACCCTTAATGTGTGATATAAAATCCGGAGATATCTTTAATGCGATCTCTCCCGGCAGATTTGTCCCTCTGCCCTTAGCAACTATGTTTATTCCCCAAGCTAAAATCTTTGAAATATATAGTGCTGCAAAAAAACGTAATTTCTTCATATTCTTTTTCTCTCTGCTAAAAGTATTTTATTCGACAATTTATTATATACTGTACCCTTAAATAAAACAATCACCTTTCGATTCCCCTACTCATATACTTTCCCCAGAGAGGTGTTTCTATGATGAGAAAAAGTATAGCCTTAGTGGGTAATCCCAATGTGGGAAAAAGCACTGTTTTTAATGCTCTTACAGGTCTGCACCAGCATACCGGCAACTGGGCCGGCAAGACGGTTTCGCTGGCAACAGGCCATTTCAAATATAAGGATATTTTCTTGGATATTACGGATTTACCGGGGACTTATTCCTTGGTATCCCTTTCTCCTGACGAGGCTGTAACTTCTGAATATATCAAGGCTGATAATTCTGATTTGATCCTGATAATCGCAGATGCCACATGTCTGCAAAGGTCACTTCTTCTGGTAAGAGATGTTCTGAGCCTTACTTCCGATGCTATATTGTGTTTGAATCTCATGGATGAAGCCTCTAAAAAAGGGCTGGTGATAGATGTTGCAGCTATGCAGGCGGCACTATGCATTCCCGTTATACCTATGGCGGCACGCTCGGGGGAAGGTTTGGAACAACTTCTCGAAGCCATATATATACATACACCTGCTGCCGAACAAATCCATAGTATCGTTCCAGATGAGATATATGAAAGCTGTGTCACTTCCTCAACAAATCAACCTCATCATGCCGACAGAAAAATCGACAGCATAGTGACTTCAAAAGTATTCGGTTTCCCACTCATGCTTCTTTTGCTCATGATCATATTCTGGCTTACCATGGCCGGTGCCAATTATCCTTCCGCCGCCTTATCAGCCGCTTTAGCTTACCTGGATGATATCTTGCGAAATCTTTTGACCGAAGCTTCAGTTCCGCGTTATATAATATCTGTTTTGATGGATGGGCTGTATACTACCGTAGCTTGGGTCGTATCGGTAATGCTGCCTCCTATGGCAATATTTTTCCCACTTTTTACTCTCCTTGAAGATTTCGGTTATCTTCCGAGAATCGCATTTAATCTTGATGAGGTGTTCAGGCGGTGCGGTGCCCATGGGAAACAGTCACTCACCATGTGCATGGGTTTCGGATGCAATGCCTGCGGTATCACCGGTTGCCGAATAATAGACTCCCCGAGAGAGAGACTCATTGCCGTGCTCACCAATTGCTTCGTTCCTTGTAACGGTCGCTTCCCGACTATAATAGCAATGATACTGGTATTTTTATCAGCAGGTTCAGGTGCAGTTAAAACACTAACTTCAGGCCTTATGCTGACTTTATTTATCATCGCCGGCATCATTATGACAATGGCCATGTCGAAGTTGCTTTCAGTCACCGTTCTTAAGGGAGTTCCTTCTTCCTTTGTTCTGGATCTTCCGCCTTACCGCGTTCCTAAAATAGGCAGTGTCATATTCAGATCCATCCTCGACAGAACTTTATTTGTTTTAGGAAGAGCTGTAGTTGTTGCCGCTCCCGCCGGTATAATAATCTGGCTATTGGCAAATATATCGTCAGGTGACATGTCGCTGCTGGAACACTTCACTTGTTTTCTCGAGCCGTTCGGCAAGTCAATCGGCGTTGATGGTGTAATTATCGCAGCATTTATCTTAGGTTTCCCTGCCAATGAAATAGTGATTCCGGTAATGCTTATGTGTTATATGTCTTCAGGTATGCTTACAGATTACGCCGGTCTTACCGAGCTTCAAAGCATATTGACTAACTGTGGCTGGACAGCAAAAACTGCGCTTTGCGTAACGATACTGTGCCTTTTCCATTTCCCTTGCGGCACTGCCTGCCTTACGATAAAAAAAGAAACAGGCAGCCTCAAATGGGCTGCCCTTGCTTTCATCTTACCTACTGCTGTAGGAATTATTCTATGTTTTTTTATCAATATTATCTGTTGATTAATCAGCTACATAAGTATCGAAATATCCCTGGATATATACGAATGGAGTTCCCTTGTCTCCGCTTCCTGATGTCAGGTCACAAAGTGAACCGATCAGGTCTGTCAGCTGTCTAGGAGTAGTTCCCAGTCTAGCCTGCTGGTCAAGGTCCTGAGCTCCCTTAGCTCTGATTTCATCTGCGATAGCCTTCTGAAGTTCAGCACCCTTCAGGTTCGCAAACTTGTCGTCAGCCAGATACTTCAGCTTGATTTCGTTAGGAACGCCTTCCAGTCCTGAAGTGTATCCCGGTGATACTACAGGGTCTGCCAGTTCCCAAATCTTGCCTACAGGATCCTTAAATGCGCCGTCTCCGTAAATCATAACTTCGATCTGCTTGCCTGTCTTTTCGATAAGATCCTTCTGTACTGCTTCTACGAATTCCTGGCAGTTGATAGGGAACAGCTTAACGATATCTTCAGTGGACTTATTGGAACCGAGAAGTCCGTACTGATCATTATAACCGCTTCCGTCAACAGGTGCAGTCATAAGGTCATCAAGACCGATAGCAACTTCAGCGCCTGCTTCCTTCAGGATTCTCTTAGTATTAAATCTTGTGTGGATATCTGCAGCGATTACTGTCTTAGTATACTCCAGAATTGTTTCAGGATTATTTGAGAAGATGATTTCAGCTTCAGCGCCTTCTTCTTCAATAAGTTCCTGATAATAGTGAGCATAATCCATTCCTGTGAATGTATGCTTTGGTCTTCCGAAATGTGCTTCGAACTGATCGAGTGTCAGAACGTCTGTATATGGATTAACACCTGCCTTACGAACAGCTTCAGGTTCTACCATGTTATTTCCTACCTCGTCTCCCGGATAGCTGAACTGTACAACTACCTTCTTGGATCCGCGCGCGATTCCTCTCAGCATGATTGAGAATCTGTTTCTGGAGGTGATTGGAAATACGATACCGGTCGTTTCACCGCCAACTTTAGCAGCTACGTCCTTAGCAATCTGGTCTTTAGTTACAAAGTTTTTCTGTGTTCTGGCCAGAATTGATTCTGTTATACACAGGATGTCCTTGTCTCTAGGTACGAAATCACCGTTGTCAACGCACTTAAGAACTGTATCAACAACGATCGCCTTCAAATCATCGCCTTCTTTTACGATAGGGGCACGAAGACCTCTTGAAATTGTGCCTATTAATCTTTCCATTTTTGTTCCTCCTCGTAATTTTTTGACACTGTATTATACCACAAGTATTTTATCCTAGCAAATTTTTTATACAAGATATTTTAAATAATGACTCAATAGTAATCTATTGTGCTAAAAATTGTTTTACCGCTTCCAGCGTTTTCATACCTTCGCTGCGACCTGCTTCATATGCACCCTTGATTTTGTCGGGATCGTGCTCTATCTTGCCTATATCGAGCGGTCTTTCGGGACGTATTACAAAAGCTGCGCCTTCTTCCTCACGCTGCTTGATATATTCTACTGTTTCGTTATATTCCTCATGACGGCGGTTCATCACGTCAATCAAGCCCGGATATTTGCGAAGCACCTTTTTCATAATAGGCATAAGCTTATTGGGACCTTTAACATAGGCCTTCGGTCTTGTGAGGATCACAACGTTTTTATCATAACCCTGCGCCTCAAAATACTTAAGCGGTATCGAGTCCGAAATCCCGCCATCCAGCAGTTGATATCCTCCAACTTCTACGATTCGCGAGGCCATCGGCATAGATGCAGATGCTCTTATCCACTCCAGTAAATCTTCATCAGTATTCCTGAATGCTTTATACACGGCTCTCCCGGTATGTACGTCGGTGCACACCACATGAAACTCCATAGGATTTCCGTTAAACTGCTCATAATCAAACACATCCAGCTTTTCAGGAATAACGCGATAGCAAAATTCGGCACCAAAAAGATCTCCTGTCTTCACTAAAGACCGAAAGCTGCAATATCTCGGGTCTTTGCAGTAATCCAGATTATATCTCAGTACTCTTCCTATCTGTTTTGATTTATAATTACACCCAAAAGCCGCGCCGGCCGATACACCTACGGCTCCGTCAAATTCAATGCCGTTTTCCATCAGCACATCTATGACTCCTGCCGTAAAAAGTCCGCGCATAGCTCCGCCTTCCATTACAAGTCCGGTTTTCATCCTCATAAATCCTTTCTTCCAAAGCGCACTAGCACATCATGCTGAAGAGATTAATACTGCCGTCACTTATTTTTTGGGCAATTACTCCGTCTTCTACAACTTCGATTACATCGAAACCTGCGCCTCCGTTGAAAAATTCTCCTATCTGTGTACCTTTCTTAAATTTTGCATAACACAGACCGCCTGCTTCCAGCGCATCAAAAATTTCTTCTATAGTGTTATTGATTTCTTCATCGCTCATTTTAAGGAAAAGCTCCCCTGTATATGCTCCGTCGAATTCTTCTTCAAAGCCCAGATTCTTCACTGCCTCTGCCTCTTCTTCCGCTGCCTTGCTGAGATCAAGTATTCTCGCAACAGCCGGGAGCATTTGTCTGAATTTGTCGTATCCTTTCATGTTTTCCTCCGTAATCGATCTATTTTATTTTTGCGGCCAGCTCCATAGCAAGCAGCGCCGCCTTGTCTTTTTCATCAAGCTTGTCGCGGTTATCCAGGCTTCTCATATCCCACTTGTCGGCATCGAGATTATCTGCCGCATAAAAGAATTGAAACACTTCTTTTTCTCTAAAAGCAGCCACTGCCGCCACAGCCGAGCACTCCATGTCCACACATATACAGCCCTGTTCTTTTCTCGCCTTCACTTTATCGTAAGTTTCTCTGTAAAACGCATCTGTCGTCCACACCTTTCCCTTGGTGTAGCTGCATGAAAGTTTTTCCAGAATTTCTTCAAATTCCTCGATATGTTTTTCGTTCGTCATTATCTCATCCGAAACCTGTGCATAATGATAACTCGTACCTTCATCGCGAACTGCGCTTTGCGGTATGATTATCGAGCAGTCTTCAATGGATTTATCAAGAACTCCGCACGTCCCGAACATTACGACTTTTTGCACGCCGAGGGCAAAGATGTCCTCCAGGAGCAAAGCGCACGCAGGCGCGCCGACAGGCGATAAATAAAGTGCTATCTTTACGCCTTTATATACCGTCTCATATACGTTTATATCGAGATTTGCAAGGCTTCTGACAGTTACCCTTTCTCCGCCGAATTCCTCCAGCATACGCGAAAATGTGGCCTTTGAAAAGCATGTAACTGCCACACTTGGTGTGGAGTCCGAATGCTTCACCAAATCGCTTGGATTTATGACTGCCGCCTTGTTGTTATCGAATTGATCAAGAATCATATTAACCTCACATCTTGGCCATAGCCACAAAAATAACACCGATGGCAATAATCAATATACCAACACATCTCCATGTGTTCATTTTGATTTTTGATGCTCTTAATAGGCCGAAACTGTCTACCAGTGTTCCTCCGCTCAGCTGACCCAACATCGTTGCGATAAGGAGCACCGCCGCACCGAGATGCGGGATAGAAACTATGTTTATAAACACTACTGCAGCTCCGTATGTTCCGCCGATCAGCATCCACCATTCTATGCCTTCTTTTTTACCTGTAAGCAGGTGTCCTTTAGTTGCTATCAGCGTGATGACCAATATGAATGCGAAGCCTGTAATGAAGCTAATGAAACTGGCTTCCAGTTTGCCCACATGTTCGGCTAAAGCTGTGTTTGTCGGAGACTGAATCGCTCCTGATATGCCGGCTAAAAACGTGCATACCGCCACTACTATAGTTTGTCTGTTATATGTCTTATCTGCTTCCTGTTGTTTTTTACCTTTATATACGAGGATAATTCCTATCAGCACGAGAAAGCACCCTGCTACTCTGCCCGGAGCCAGCGGAAGGGCTTCCATCTGCATTAATCCGAAGGTGTCGATCACAGCACCCATACTGATTTGACCCAGCATGAGTATAGTTGACGTAAGTGCGGCTCCAAGTCTTGGCATTGCGAACGTTATTGCCAGTACTATACACACTCCGTACACTCCTCCGAGAAGCTCCCACCAGGATGTTTCCGCAACGTTTGACAAATCACCTGTGCCGATAAATATCATCAGTATTGCCAGGCAAATCGCACCGCCGCCAAAGCTTACACAAGTAGCTTGCAGGTTGCCTATATACCTTGAAAGTGTCGCATTGGTAGGGCTTTGAAATGCCATGCAAAATCCGGATATTATCGCTAAAATCAAATAAAAAATCATTCTTCCTCCTCATCCATCACGCAGTCGATTGCCAGAACTACAGCTAACGCTTCCAGCACATGTTTTTTGTCGCTGAACTCCAACTCGAATGAATCGCTTAGCTTAAATCTTCCCTTATGGATATTCATTGCCTCGCCTTTATCTCCTACGATTTTATAATTGTGCTCGAATATATTGCCCTTGATTTTCCACCCGAGTTCCTCAACCTCGTATTTCGGTTTAAGCGAAACTATTTTCTTAGTGATTGTCGCAGTATGTTCGCCGTCTATGTATATGCGGAATTTAGGCTTTACACTTATGTTCTTTTCTTTTATGTACGCCAGCTCATTTCCATCCATATCAAAAATATGCAGCTTTAATCCTATGGAAGGGCCAAACTTCTTCTTGATTTCGTATTTCTTCTTACCATCTTCGTCTCTTACAAAGAATTTATCCATTACCGAAATGGCTTTTTCCTTTACGTATAATTTCATCGCGTGGCCTTCCTTTCTTTTAATTCATTGACCTTTTTTTCTATAGTCTTTATCGTATCTATAAAAATCTCGTCCGCTTGGCCGGATGGATCTTCAAGACCCCAGTCCTCGGTTTCTGCGCCCGGTATGTGCGGACACGTCACATTGCAGCCCATTGTAACGATCACATCCGGTGTCGGAATGTCTTCGATGAGCTTATTGTATTGGTTTTCTTCCATATCAATATCGTGAAGTACTTTCATTAGACGAACTGCATCGGGATTGATATGATCTTTTATCTCAGTTCCTGCAGAATAAACGTCAAACACATCTGAAGCAAACTTTTTCGCCAACGCCTCAGCGATTTGACTCCTGCATGAATTATGAACGCATACAAATGCTACTTTGATTTTGTTGTCTGATTTCATATTTTTATAAATACTCTATGGCAAATATTACTGTCACTCCCACCACTACACTTAATACAACGTATAAAAAAGCTGCCGCCACATGTCCGTTATTCATCAAGTCTGCAGTCTCCAAAGCGAAGGTTGAGAAGGTAGTAAACCCTCCGCATATTCCGACCTTTAAGAACAGCAGCATTGGTGGACTAAGTTCTATATTTTTTGATACAGCCACTGCGATAAAACCTATTAGAATACATCCGATAATATTTACCGCAAATGTCTTTATCGGAAATACAAATGATTCACTAATATTGATCAGGCTTATCAAATATCTGCACACGGCTCCGATAAATCCGCCCGCTCCGACAGCTATTATATTTAACATTGATTACACCTCGTTGTTTTATTTTTCCCACGCTTATAATTATACATCTTGAATATATATTTTGTAAAATACTATACTGCGATGTTTAAGTTTGAATTTTAACCTGTTTGATTGGCTTTTAAACTGAAAAGTAGGATTTAGCCACTTACGTGTTCCGCACACTTCTTAAACACTTCTAAATCAACCCCTATCGCGTTCCGGATACTGCGTTTTCCCTGTTCATACATGGTGCTGTTCGTTGCGAGTGGTTATTCTTTTAAAAGCTCTAATAAAGCCAATAAAACAAGCTGCTTGATTGGCTAAATTCTAATTTTTTATAATTTGTACAATATGGCTTATGATTCGGTGCTCTGATTGATGAAATATCATCAAATAACGATAGATTAGGCTCTAATCAAATCGATTTTTATAATAAGGTTGGCTTTATGCGTGATTTCTTCAAAATAGCCACTCGCATCGATAGGAGGAAACATGCTGAAGCCGCGTAAAATGCGCAGTCTTCGAACCTCGGTTCAAATCCTCACCATATCCAGAAGAATAAAAAAATCGCCCCTTTGGGACGAT
>JAUMXT010000058.1 GCA_030529015.1 Bacillota bacterium
GCTCAGAAGAGAAATCCACTGTCAGTAGACAGTGCTCCTCCTACTGAAAGCTATAACGACTTCATCATGGGTGAAGTAAGATACAACTCACTCAAGCTGAAGAACCCTGAAAGAGCAGATGAACTGTTCAAGCAGGCGGAAGAAATAGCTATGGATAGATATAAGAAGCTCAAGAGACAGCAGAAGAGCTTTGACGAACAGTAGAGAAAGGAGGAAGTTCAATGTATAAGATAGTAAGCAAAAGAAAATTAAATGATTCAATGACATGGCTCGTTATCGAAGCACCGCTGGTAGCAAGAAAAGCGAAGCCGGGTCAGTTCATCATCCTGCGTACAGACGAATACGGTGAAAGAATTCCTCTGACAATGGCAGGACATGATTCCGAAAAAGGAACAATAGACATTATCTATGCTGCAATAGGCAGAACAACAATGCTTCTGGATCAGTTTGAAGAAGGCGATGCACTGGCAGACGTTGTAGGACCTCTCGGCAAGCCAACACATATGGAAGGCCTCAAGAAGGTTGCAGTAGTTGGCGGCGGTACAGGTAATGCGCTGGCTTATCCTCTGGCAACAGGCATGCACGATGCAGGCATCGAAGTTGACATGATAGCAGGATTCAAAAATAAGGAAATGGTTATCCTGGAAGATGAATTCAGAGCAGGAACCGACAACCTTTATATTACAACAGACGACGGTAGCTACGGCGAAAAGGGCTTTACAACTGACAAGCTCAAGGAACTGATCGATGCAGGAAACAAGTACGACGAGATCGTTGCCGTAGGACCTCCTATGATGATGAAGTTCGTTTGTAAGATCGCAGAAGACTATGGCATCCCATCAGTAGCATCACTTACAGCCTACATGGTAGACGGTACAGGAATGTGCGGCGGTTGCAGATGCGTAGTTGGCGGAGAAAACAAATTCGTTTGCGTTGACGGACCTGAATTTGACGGAAGTCTCGTAGACTGGGATGAGCTTATCAAGAGAAACTCATTCTACAAGGAACAGGAAGCAGAAGATGCGGCTCACATTTGCCGTCTGACAGGAGGTGTGCGTTACCATGATTAATCTGAAAAAGGTAAAGAATCCTATGCCTGAACAGGATCCTATCGTAAGAGCAGGAAACTTCGAAGAGGTAGCAGAAGGATATACAGCGCAAATGGCTATCAACGAAGCCATGAGATGTCTCAAGTGCAGAAAGAAGCCTTGTACTAAGGGCTGTCCTGTAATGGTAAGAATCCCTGAATTCGTTGCAAAGGTTGCAGAAGGTGACTTCGAAGCAGCTTATCAGATCATCAGTGATACAAGTGCTCTTCCAAGAATTTGCGGAAGAGTATGTCCTCAGGAAAATCAGTGTGAAGGCTTCTGTGTACAGGGTCTCCACGGTGAACCTGTAGCAATCGGAAGACTCGAAAGATTCGTATCCGACTGGCATGCAGCACGTGAAGAAGAAATGGAAGCAGCAGCTCTCGAAGCAGCAGAAGATGACGAATTCGCTGAATTTGCAGAAGAAGAAGTTATCGAAAGCAACGGCCGTAAGGTTGCAGTTGTAGGTGCAGGTCCTGCAGGACTCACTTGCGCAGGCGACCTGGCTCAGAAGGGTTATGAAGTAACTGTTTTCGAAGCTCTTCATAAGCCGGGCGGCGTTCTCGCTTACGGAATTCCTGAATTCAGACTTCCTAAGGACATCGTTGCAGCTGAAGTTAAGAAGCTGGAAAAGAGAGGCGTTAAGTTCGTGAACAATGCAGTTATCGGTAAGGCTGAAACAGTAGATGAACTGTTTGAAGACGGATTCGAAGCTGTATTCGTAGGAACAGGCGCAGGTCTTCCATCATTCATGAATATTCCGGGTGAAAACCTGCTGGGAGTATGCTCAGCTAACGAATATCTTACTCGTATCAACCTGATGAAGGGTTACCTGCCTGAATACGATACTCCTGTACAGAAGGCTAATCGTATCGCAGTAGTAGGCGGCGGTAACGTAGCTATGGACGCTGCAAGATGCGCTAAGAGAATGGGTGCGGAAAAAGTATACATAGTATATCGTCGTTCAATGGATGAAATTCCTGCAAGAGCAGAAGAAATTCACCACGCTATCGAAGAAGGTATCGACTTCCAGCTGCTGAAGAATCCTGTAGCTGTAGTGGGCGATGAAAACGGATACGTTACAGGTCTGGAATGCGTTGAGATGGAACTGGGTGAAGCAGATGCTTCAGGCAGAAGAAGACCTGTAGTTAAGGAAGGTTCAAACTTCGTTCTGGATGTTGACTGTGTAATCATGGCTATCGGAACTAAGCTGAACAAGCTGATTCTGGAAACTACAGAAAATCTTGAAGCCAACGATCGCGGTGGTATCGGTACAGATGAAGGTGCTGCTACTAATCGTGACGGCGTATTCGCAGGCGGAGACGCAGTAACAGGTGCGGCAACTGTTATCCTGGCAATGGGTGCAGGTAAAACAGCTGCGGCAAGCATCGACGAATATTTAGGCGAATAACATAAAGCAAAAAGCCGTTTTGACTTAGGTCAAAACGGCTTTTGTAAATTGACTTTTATTCTATCAGAGGTTAAAATTAGTGCATGGATATCATAACTAATGACGTATACAATTTCAT
Source organism: Bacillota bacterium (assembly GCA_030529015.1). Classification (GTDB taxonomy): domain Bacteria; phylum Bacillota; class Clostridia; order Peptostreptococcales; family Anaerovoracaceae; genus Lentihominibacter. Next base: position 2,618 of record JAUMXT010000058.1, read on the forward strand.
ATATATAGGCGTTATAATACTGGGTGGAATCACTCTGCCGCTGACCTTGATACTGCAGCTTAAAGAAAAGGATAAATACCATAAGGCATTGATGCTTTTTGTGGGAGCGACCTTTATTTATATGATGACGGATTTTGTCACGTATTATCTCATTGGGGAGACAGTATCGGCTGATGTGAAGTTCGCGATGATTACAGTCTCAGACATTTTTTTCTGTGCTCTGACTTTAGCATGGATGTATTTGATTCAGATTCTCATTGGCGCAGAAAATTTAATCAAGACTAAATATCTTGTTGTTTTCACCGTAGCGTATTTGTTGATCTCACAGGTGCTTTCGATTTCGCTGGGAAGATACAGCAGTTATTCGATGTATCTTGTGGTTGAAGAAGGTGTCGGCAGCGTATTTCTTCAGTGGGTAAATGTTATTTACGTTGTGATAGTGATTTTCTTCTGCTTGGCAAGTGCCCTGCATGTAGGAAGAACTACGGCTTCTCCTAGAGCTCAGTGGCTTAAACTGATGATGATACTTTCCCTTATGATCTATATGTTCTACGTGGCTATATGGGATTATGTGACTTGGTTCAGACCGGAAGAAAAGCTTATTAACATTTATGCCCTTGACCCTATGTTGATCTTATATGCACTCTTAAGTGCTGCCGTGATATTCTACTTTTACAAGAAGGATCCGCTTAAGCTGTCAGGTTCTCAGATCGCTACTGAAGATGCGATAAAAGTAGTTGTTAAGAAATATGCTTTGACAGAAAGAGAAGCAGATGTTCTCGAGCTCATCAATATGGGACAAGGTAACCTGCAGATAGCGGCTGAACTTGGAATTTCCGAGAATACGGTAAAGCGTCATGTGAACAATATTTTCAAAAAAACAGATACTCAGAGCAGGCATGAGATAATATTTAAGATATCAAATGTCAGAGATATCGATATATAATTAAAATAAAAGTATGATACAGGCGATTCGCAATGCGAATCGCCTGCTTTATTATACGTTGAAATTCCAACGTTTATACAGGTATAACACCAAGGTGTTATTGTAAATGAAAGGCCTGGACATTACTATTAAGCTACAAGGTTTTATATTTATTTAAGAAGGAATTATTTTTTTAGGAGGTAAAGAAATGAGCCAACAACAACATGGCGTAGCCGGACTTAAAAAACATGATATCAAAGTTTCCGGTATCGTATTTATGCTGTACTGTCTCGTAGCAGCAGGCGCATTTGGTATCGAAGAAATGATACCTGAAGCCGGCCCTGGTATGACATTGATCTTGCTGGCAGTATTCCCAATCATCTGGGCATATCCTATCAGTAACATGGTTGCTGAATGCGGATCAGTAATGCCATCAGAAGGTGGCGTGTACGTATGGGTAAAAGAAGCCTTCGGCGAATTCTGGGGATTCCAGGCAGGTTGGTGGGGAACTGTATCCACTTACATCACTAATGGTGTATATGTAGCACTGGTAGCAGGCTATGTAAGCCAGATGATCCCAATGTCAGAAGTAGCTGTATTCGTGCTCAAGATCGGCATGATTGCTATCTTTACTATTATAAACCTGATGGGCCTCAGAGAAGTAGGTAAAGTAAGTACTGTACTTTCAATCTGTATCGTACTGGCATTTGGTCTGGTTGCTGTAGTAGGTCTCCTTAACTGGCAGACTAACCCTATGGAACCAATGATGCCTGAAGATTACAACTTCTTCGATTCACTGTCAGGCGGTATCTGTATCTGCGTATGGATGTACTGCGGATATGAATGTATCTCAAACATGGCAGGCGAAGTTAAGAACCCTCAGGTTATCCCTAAGGGACTGCTTATCGCAATGCCACTGGTAGCTCTCACATATATCCTGCCAACACTGGGTGGTCTCTCATCACTTCCTGCAGGATCATGGGAAAACTGGTCAACTGAAGGCGGATTCAATGCTGAATCAGTAGGCTATGCTACAGTTCTTACAGAACACATGGGAACTGCATGGGGATATGTATTCTTAGTTATCGCTATCATTTCACAGTGCGCTATCTTCAACACATACCTGGCATCAGGTTCAAGAGGATTCTTCGTACTGGCTGACGATAACCTTTGTCCTAAGTTCCTGGTTAAGGTAAGCAAGAAGAGAGGCGTACCTTATATCGGTATCCTGTCACTGGCAATCGTAACTGTTATCCTTTGTCAGTATGACTTCACAACTCTGGTATCAACAGAAGTAGTATTCATCCTGGCTCTGTATATCATTCTGCCATTGGCAGTAATCAAGCTGAGAAAGGATATTCCTGTAGAAGAAAGACTGAAGAGAAATCTCTTCATCATGCCTGGCGGAAAAGCAGGTCTGGCGTTCTTCTGCGGAGCACCTATCTTTATCTCAATCGTTGCACTGCTGGTTAACGGAACTGACTACTTCGTAACAGGTCTGATCGCAACAGCATCAGGTGTAATCGTATACATAATCGTTAAGCTTATCTATGGTGGTCTTTATAAACAGGACCCTGAAAGATATCCGCTTAACCATAAGACTAAGCTGGCACAGGGCGACACAATGAGAATCGGTATCTATCTGATGATAGCAGGCTTCTCAGCATTCCTGGCTCAGTTCTGGCTGAGATGGTATGAAGTATCATACGGCGAATGGGAACCAAGCGATTATGACATGATGGGCAACATGATTCCTGAAGTACAGAACATTCTGGGAATCGGTGGTGCTATCGTAGGTATCATCGGAATCATCGTATTCTTCGTTTGCAAGAAGAAGGACCCTCCTGCTCCTGCAGTAGAACTCGATATCGATGCTCTGATGGATAAGTATCTCAATGAAGACAAGCATGAAGATATCTTCGGAGATGCATAAAAAAGTAAACAATTAATTATCAAATAAGTTTTAACTAACACAAAATCCAAACATAACAAGAACAAGGGAGATGAATTTAAGTTATGGGTAAGAAAATTTTAGTACTGGGAACAGGCGCTCAGGGAACTACAGTTGCTAAGAGACTGGATCTGGAACCAAACGTAGATCAAATCATTTGTGCAGACTATGATGAAGCAGCAGCTAAGGAACTGGCAGCAGGTCTGAACAAGGCAGAAGGATACTTCTGCAATGCATCAGATAAAGCACAGATCGTAAAGCTGATCGAAGGATGCGACCTCGTAGTTAATGCACTTCCGCTGGCATTCGGTAAGAATGTAATCGATGCTGCACTGGAAGCAAAAGTTAATTATCAGGACTTTGCTGCTCCGGAAGGATTTGAAGATACATGGGAAAAGTGTATGTACAGACTGCTCGGAGATTACAATGAAAAGTTCAAGGAAGCAGGAATCCTCGGCGTTATGGGAACAGGTTCAGCACCGGGAACAATGTGTGTTGTAGCCAGAGATACAATGAAAGATATCGATGAATGCGATTCACTTTACATGATGGTTTATGAAGGTGTTGAAGCTAAGAGATTCCAGCCTTACTGGTGGTCACCTGTGACTGCATTGGCTGATATGGATGACCTTCCTGTAGCTTGGATCGATGGACAGATGGTAAACACAAAACCGTTCTCTCTGCCAATCGAAAGAAATATCGACTATGTTGGATATCCGGTAAGATTCGTAGAACATGCTCACGACGAACCGTTCTATGTAGGAATCAGAGCTGACGAACTGTTCAAGGGATGTAAAAACGCTTACTTCAAGTATGGTGGCGTAGGTATCGAATTTGCTGAACCACTTGCAAGAGCAGGACTGCTCAAGAGAGATCCTGTAGAAGTTGACGGACAGATGGTAAACACTCACAACGCCATTCTGAGTGCTCTTCCGCATCCACCTCGTTTCGCACATGAAATCGAAGAAATCCTTGAAGAAGGACTCGTATCAGATACAGGTGCATTCGTTGTAGAAGCAATGGGTAAGAAGGATGGTAAGGACGTTCGTGTTGAATCACATCTCTTCGCTCCGGGAATGGTTGAATCATTCGAAAAATTCGGTATCACAGGTGAACAGTATCTGACAGGACAGGGCGGATTCCTCTTCACTAAGCTCTTCGTTAATGACCAGTTGAACCAGACAGGTTTCATTTCATCTGCAGAGCTGACAGAAGAAGCAAACGACCAGTACCTTGAATATGCTAAGGAACTTGAAATCACCGTTGAAAGAAGAATCGTTTACGATGATCCGTACTACAAGGAACAGGCTCCTGTAAAGGAATTCAAGCCTTGGTGGGATGGTCCTACAATCACTCCGGTTGAACCGCTTGAAAAGTAAAATCCTATAAAAATACAATTATAATTACATCGGATTACGTATATTCGTATGGGATAATACCGTGGCTTAATAGGCCACGGTATTGTTTTTTTATTGATTTATGTTATATTAAGGATATGAAAAATCAGAGAAAAGAACTGGAACATTTTAATATCGAAAACTGCTATGGAGGCAACCAGCGCTGGATGAGAGACTGGTGGATGCACATAGGAGGATGCGCAGCACTTACAGCCTGTGACGTGCTTATTTACTGCGCTTTGCATAGAGATAAGGATGGGCTTTATCCTTATGATACGGCAAATATCACGAAGAAAGAATATAAGAAGTTTGCTATGTACATGAAGCTGTATCTTCAGCCAAGAAAAGGCGGGATCAAAGATACTGAGACATTTATGAAGGGCGTAAGCCTTTGTCTGGAGGATCTGGAAGAAGATAATATAAAGCTTCGATCCATGTCGGGAAATGAAGACTATGAAGATGCAAAAGGCAGGCTTATGGATCAGATAGACGCAGGAATGCCTGCGGCATATTTGCTCCTGAAGCATAAAGATAAAAAGTTTGATTTTTTTGAATGGCACTGGTTTATAATCAACGGCTACGAGAAGAGGGAAGATGGATTTTATATCAAAGCGGCAACATATGGAGCCGCTCACTGGCTTAAGATGGATGAGCTTTGGGACACAGGGTTTGATGAAAAGGGCGGAATAGTGTTTTTTGATATAGTGTGAAAGGATTGCTATGATCAGCAAGAAAGAATACGCATTATACATAATAATAATTGCAGGGATAGTGTTCTTTACCGTATGGGGCAGCAGGAATCTGCTGGAAGCTCCATATTCAACAATATCGGTAGCTAGGGCGATATTGAAGGACCTATTCTTTTTGTTTTTGTTCACCGGATGGGGCGCTTACACCAGATACAGATGTGCTAACCGTGCGCTAAAAAACATAATGACCGTGATTTGTGTTTTGTCGGTTCTGTGGTTACTTTTGAGCATAGTTAAAAACCGTATGTTTATGGATGAAGACATAGGAAGATATCTTTGGTATTTATACTATATTTCGCTTTTGTACATTCCTGTGATGTGTCTTTGGATAGCTTTCGTAATAGGTGAACGTGAAACTTCATTTAAAATAAGTGTTAAATTCATTTGGCCGTTAGCTGTTTCAACGATACTGTTTGCACTAGTATTGACTAATGAGCTGCACAACTTAGTATTTGTGTTTCCTGAAAATATTGCAATATGGAATAATAACTATACTTATGGTGTTGTATATTACATTATCGCAGCGTGGATATATGGATGTTCTTTTATAAGCCTGGGTATGATGATTGCTAAATGCAGAAGATACGAGAGTAAAAAGCTATTAGCAATACCTATTTTCATCGGAATACTCCTGTTTTTATATACGGTGGCGTATGTATTGGGATTCATGACAGATGGTACTCTTTCATGTTTTGAACCTATAGCAATCTATCAAAATCTCATAATGCTGGCTTTATTTGAAAGTTTAATGAGATGCGGAATGATACCGGTATGCAGTCATTATAAGGACTTCTTTATGAATGCCAGTATAAAAATGAAAATCGTTGATGATAACGGCACGATTTTCTATGAAACGAGTAAAGGTGAAATTGATGATGCCTACGTCGTAGAGAATAAACTAAACCATGGATATGCGATATACGAAACGGATATTGCGGAGCTAAACCAGCTCAGAAGCGAACTTTACGAGAAGAATCAGAAGCTTAAGGAATATAATGAAAAGCTTTCTAATGAGCAGGCGGTAAGAAGTGAGCTGGCGGTTGTATCTTACAGGAATCAGCTCTATAGTGAGATCGAGGGACTAATTGCCGAGAAAATAGATAATGTATATGATTTGATAAATGAAATATCAGAGGATAAAGGGACCGGCGAAAAGCGAGAAAGCTTGTTTAAACGAATCACACTTATAATGATATACATAAAGAGAAAGTGTAATTTACTTTTCTTATCAAAAGGCGATGAACAAGGACTCATTTTTATCAAGGATTTGGAACTTTCCATCGCTGAAAGCATTTATCATTTAAGAAGAATGGGCATTGAGTGTGGCTGTAATGTTACGGGCAACACAGGTATGCTGTCGCTTTCACATACAATGTTATGTCTAGACTTATATCAGGAGATAGCCGAAATATGTAATGAGATGAGCATTTCGGAGTTTGCAGTAAATCTGGTGGCACAGAAAGATGCTTTTGAACTGATTATTATCGTTTCGTGTGACGGAAATCATGAAATTCGTATAAGCGATAACTTAAAAGAGGTTGCGGCTAATAATGACACATTTATTTCGGAACATGAAATTGATGGAGGCAGAATTATAAAGCTCAGCATTAATACGGGAGGTGATCAGAGATGAGTTTTCTGGAACATATGCCGTATTATTTAAGAATTATAATAATGTTTGTCGGTGTTATTGCGATGCTTATTCAATCAGTAATGATATTCAGAAATTTTGCTGCTAAGTTTATGGATGCCAAGACTAAGGGGAATACATTGAACATAGCAGTATGTCTTCTTCTGATGTTTTGTCTTGTGGTAATAAATACAGCACATCAACGTGGAATTGTGGGCATTTATTCACCGAAAAATGTAAACGACCTGACTTTTGCATTTGTTGTAATAGGATTGTTGGTAGGAGGAATCATTTTTTCGTTTTTCTCGGTATGGCGCTATTTGACTTATGATATGAGAAGTATAAATGCATTCTCAATAAAGGAAGCGTTAGATACGCTTTCTGCAGGCATATCCTATGGCAAATCGAATGGTAAGATAGTTCTCTCAAATAATATGATTCACGAACTTGCCTATATGTTTATCGGTAGAGATATTCAGGACCTTGTCGTGTTTTGGAACGACCTTAATGAAGGTAAGCTAATGGAAGGTTGGGAGCGAGAACTTTATCAGGGACGTGTTATACTCAGCAGCGAGAAAGGAACTTGGGAAATACAGAAAAACCTGTTTACGGTTAATAAGGTGCAGTATACGGAAATAGTAGCACTTGACGTTAGCGAAACGAGCATTGCACTCAAAGAGCTTACAAAGTTAAACGAAACTCTTGAGGCATCTGCAGAGCAGCTTAGAAAAATGAATTTACAGGTAGAGAGAATAAGACAGGAAAAAGAACTCTTCTATATGAAGGCGAATTTCCATGATACACTTGGACAAAGCGCGGCGATTACGTGCAGATACCTTGAAAAAAACAGGAGTGAAGAAGGTATTGAAGCGATGGTAGACATGTTGCGTGAGACAATAAGTGCCATTAGAAATATTGAAGTGAAGTCTCTCGACAGTAACATAAATGAGCTTATAAGAATATCGAGATATGCAGGCGCAACGATGGTAACAGAAGGTGCTTATCCTAAAAATAAGGAAAGAGAGCAGATAATGTCCATGGTTCTGCGTGAAGCCGTAAATAATGCGATAAGGCATGGTAAGGCAACGTATATCAAAGTTTTATTTGAATGTACAGATGGGGCTGAGGATATAATGACGGTAATCAATAACGGTACGATGCCTGAATTACCAATCATAGAAAACGGAGGGCTTTTCAATATAAGAAAAACTGTTGAAGAAGCCGGAGGTGAAATGACGATCACGTATGACGAGGTGTTCGTTCTAAAAGTAACGCTGTGAGCATACTAAATTAATATGTATTAAGGAGATGATTTTGATATGTACCCAGTTTCCTGGACACATAGATAAATGATTTAGGCACACATGGAT
>JAUMXT010000178.1 GCA_030529015.1 Bacillota bacterium
TAAAAAAGTAGACAATGGGTTTTTACCATTGTCTACTTTGATTTTACACCTTCACCATATATAGGTGCGGAGCTTTTTATGCGTGTTTATCAGCTTATGCTTCTTCTACAGCCAGCTTTTCGAATTCAGCAACTACCTTGTTGAATTCTTCTTCATCTTCGATGTCGATCAGTTCATAATCTTCATCATATTCCTTGTATCCATAAATGTATACATCCTCAGTTCCAAGAGGGTTCAGGGCTATGTATTCTTTGCCCATTGCATCGAACACGCCTAAGATACCACATTCTTCTTCAACGCCGTCGTCAAATTCCAGAGTCAGGATATCTTCTTCTTCGTATCCGTATAATTCTTTCTTATCTGCCATTTCATTCCTCCGTAATCAAAAATATCGGTTTATTAGCCTTACTATACCATTATGTTTTCCTTTTAGCAACAAAATATTCCATAAAATCAATTGCCTGCGCCTTTGCGAAAAAATGCCAAAACACTTTCTGCCGACGCCTGCGTCATGCCGGGCACTTCTGCCAATTCATCGAGACTCGCCGTCTTTATCGCTTCAACGCTTTTGAAAGCTTTTAAAAGGGCAGCTCTTCTCGCAGGTCCGATGCCTTGAATCTCATCCAGTACAGAGCCTGCTGCGTTTTTCCCTCTGATTTTTCTGTGATATTCTATTGCAAAGCGGTGCACTTCCTCCTGCATCCTGCCGATATATTTCAGCAGCATCGTTTTCCCGGAAAGGCTTATTTCTTCATACTCTGCGCCTTTCTTATATACGAGCGCCCTTGTTCTGTGCTTGTCATCCTTTACCATCCCCACTACAGGAATATCAAATTCGGCAGCTTCAAGCACTTCTAATGCAGTCGATACGTGACCCTTGCCACCATCCATAAATATTATATCAGGGAGCACCTCGAATGCTTCATCACCTTGAAACACCCTGTTGAATCTCCTGGATAGTACTTCTCGCATTGCTCCATAGTCGTCTTGCCCGTCTATGGTTCTTACCTTGAATTTTCTGTAGCCTCTTTTGTCTGCCTCAAGGCCATCAAACACTACCATCGCGCCGACTGTATCAACACCGTTGGTATTAGATATATCATACGCCTCCGCCCTAAAGCTTCTGCCGTCATATTCTCCTGCAGCCTTTCCCATCTCCTTTATTATCGAGAAGATTTCAGCGCCTAACGTTTCTCTGCGATTTCTTGCCGTTTCTGCTCGGTCATCTATTGTCTTGACCATTTCCAGAACGTCTCTTGCGGCCATATCCACGAGGGCTTTTTTCTCTCCTCTTGCCGGGCTGTGAAGCTTAACATTATGGCCTGCCAGATCGCATAGATATTCTTCCAGCAGTTCCTTGTCATCAGGGATTTCTCTAAGCAATATCTCTGACGGTATATTTGGCATACTGCTGTAATGCTGATTTATAAATGCAGATATCAGTTCTTTTCTGTCGGTTTCATTATCCGCCTGCATCTCGTAGGATTCTCTTCCGACAAGCTTTCCTTCTCTTACGAAAAACACTACTACGTGAGACTCCTCGCGACCTCTTACAGAAAGAACTATGTCAGCATCACTGCTTTGATGCAGCACTACTCTCTGCGTTGCAGACAGCGCTTTGGCTGCTTCTATATAATCTCTGAAAACTGCCGCCTGCTCGAAGTCAAGCATCTCAGCCGCAGCCTTCATCTTTTCTTCCAGATTTATAATGACCTTTTTGTTTCTTCCGTTAAGAAATTCTCTTGCCCCTTCGACAGCATCTTCGTACTGCTTAGGATCTACTGTACCGCTGCATATTCCTCTGCACTGGTCGATATGATAATTGAGACAAGGTTTGGCTCCCGGCGGAAAAGCTGCTGCAGAACACCTTTTGAGAGAGAAACTCTCATTTAACAGGTCCACAATCTTATTGACTGCACCTGCATCGCTGTACGGTCCGAAATATTTCCCGCCGTCCTTTTTAACGATTCTCGTTTTTATTATCCTTGGATACTTCTCGTTAGTTATCTTAATGTATGGATATGTCTTGTCATCTCGCAGGAGTACATTGTATTTCGGCCTGTATTTCTTGATAAGATTGCATTCTAAAATCAGGGCCTCCATTTCACTTCCTGTAGTGATGTACTCGAATTCAGCTATGTTCTCAACCATGCTCCTAACTTTAGGAGGCATGTTTTTCTTAGACTGAAAGTACTGGCGGACCCTGTTTTTTAGCGAGACTGCTTTACCGACATAAATTATGTTTCCAAGCTTGTCCTTGTGCATATATACTCCCGGCTTATCAGGGAGTTTTTTAAGGCTTTCTTGAATATCAGTCAAATGGATTCTTCTCCTTATCCCATTCTCTTCTTCTGACATTTCTGTTGAGCTGTGCGCGTAGCTCCAGCTTTTTTCTGTACTTGTTTTTTCT
>JAUMXT010000179.1 GCA_030529015.1 Bacillota bacterium
TGGAGCGAGACTTGATGGAAATGTCTCGGCAGTAGGAATCGTTGATTAGGTTCTTAAAAGGAAGAACAAAATCGTTGCTCTGATTTCCTGTGTCGGCAGAATCGTAGCCATCGTTGATAGCTATGAAGCGGATGCCGAGCATCGGAAAGATCTTCTGAATGTACTTACCGGATTCGATATAATCACGACCGAAACGGGAAAGGTCTTTTACAACAATGCAATCGACCTTCTTCTCACGCACGGCTGTCATCATTTTTTCAAAGCCGGGACGGTCAAAGTTGGTTCCGGTGTAACCATCGTCACAGAACTCAGTAACATACATAATGTCGGGTTGCTTCTGCAAATAGGCGTGAATCAAATCTCGCTGGGTAGAGATACTGTTGCTCTCGTTTTTGTCAGAAACAGAAATGTCGCCATCTTCCTGCGATAATCTTAGGTAGATGGCGGCATGATAAAGCTTATCATTCAATTTTTGCATAATTACGCCACTCCTTTTATTTGGGGTCAAGCCCGCCAAACAAACGGAGTTCCGCTGATTTTTTGTCCGTCATTATTATAATATATTCCGTGGCGAAAATCCAGTTTGTCGGGAAAGAAGCAGCCATGTAAGTTTTACCATTACATAGCTGCTATCATGTTCACGAAGTTGTCGTTCATGGTTCGGTTGGTGTCGGCATAAGAAACACGAACAACGGTGTTGCCGACTTTGAACATATAAGGGTTTTTAACTTGCTCTACATAGGACTTTACTCTGTCCTCCATAGGGAGGGTACGGTCGATCTTAACGTCTCGGATGTCAACCAGAGAAGCGAGCAAATCATTATTGGCTTGGGTTTTATCTCTCATACTTGCACCGCCTTTCGATACTTATTATTAGCCAGAAGTTTCCTTTTTATTCTATGGAGCGAAGATCGGCTTCAAGGATAAAGCCCAAGGCTGACCATAATCGCCTTGTCGATATTCTTCATCTGCTCCACGGAAACTTTTCCCAAGGGTTTGATTACTCTTGACTTGTCTATGGTAAGTATCTGTTCGGCAAGCACCATAGAGGGGCTTGGAAGTGTGTCTACTCCCATAAGAACATAGTGAGTGGGCTGATTTACTTTTTTGGTATAGCGAGAGGTAATGGGGGCGACAATCAATGTAGGTCCATAATAGTTTCCTACATTATTCTGTATTAAAAGGACAGGACGGCAGCCCCCTTGTTCGGAGCCGTAGTGAGCACCAAGATCAACGAGGTAAATGTCACCACGGCGGTAAATCCTTTTGTGTTTCATAAAGAAGTATCCTTTCTACACTCCTTACGGATATGTAAAGGCGACCGCAAACGAATTGTAGTCGCCCAATAAAGCTATTTCTTACCGCATTTATCTCATCCCCCGGTAGTGGGACTCACCAGACGACAGCTTGCGAAGCTGTTCCATAGGAATCTAACCTCCCCGCCTTCTTTGTGGCCAGGCTGCGAATTACAGAAGTATCATTAACCCTGTGACCGTCATCGCCGGTTCGGTAGCAAACCGAATCTCGCAGGTTGTGGTGATTGATCGCTCGCCTATCAAAGAAGGGTCGTGGCGCTCACCCTGCCGTAGCTCGTGGTACACAGGAACGTATCTGATGAGTGACTATTCACTTGTCAAGGAGCCATCAATGAATTGGTTTTTGAACAACTTCATCCATTGTTTGGGAGGATGTTTCTATTAACCCTTCCAAGTGGTAGCCGACGAGAAAGGCTATTTTTTAAGGTCGAAGCAAAAATTTCTCTAAAATTTTTTCAATCGTGCTAAAACGCTGTGTAATGGCAGATGGAGAAACGCCGATTCGTTTTGCAATCGCAGACCTATCCAAGCCGTCAAAAGCCAACAAGGTAATCAACTCAATCTGTTCTTGGTTAAGCTGCCTTACTCCGTGATAGAGGTTGAGATTCTCTATTCTCTCAATCCATCCGTAGCGAGAACCCGTATCGTAATCTTCGATACTCACCGAGAAGATTTCTAAAAAGCGTTCATAAATGGGCGACTGTCCTTCGTCACCATCCTCAAAGGTGCTTGTCGGCATCTCTTGTGTATGCTCTGCGTAACGACGGTCACTGTTAAATTGAGCAAGGTCGAATTTTCTCATAGTCTCGATTTGCTCCTCACTCATGCCAAGGGAACGGTATTTCTCCGCTTGTTTTTTCATCCTGGCTTCAAACTTTTTTCTTTCGTATCCGTTATTCCAAGTCATATTAGTTCCTCCGAATTTTTGAAATTTGATTTTGGATAAAGTCAAATTTCAGCTCGGAGGAGCACGAGGACGGTGTACCCTACAGCGAAGGGTAAAAAAAGAAGGGACGCTTCTGCGTTTTGCAAAAGCGTCCCCGTTGGTTAAGGTT
>JAUMXT010000059.1 GCA_030529015.1 Bacillota bacterium
GAAAAAGAAGAAATGATAGGTGTTAACTTTGAAGGATGCGAGATCCTTAACTAATCAGAAATAAATCTAATGGCGGTGATCTCCACCGCCATTTTTTATGATTTGCCGATAATGGTAAAAGTTTTTTAGGTGACATCAATGAAGAAGGCATATTATTACGTATTGCTGACGGCGTTACTGTTCAGTACTATGGAGGTCGCTTGTAAAGTGGCCGGAAACGATCTGGATCCGTTCCAGTTGACGTTTTTAAGATTTCTCATAGGCGGTATAGTACTGCTGCCGTTCGGCATCGTGGAAATGAAACACAAAAATATAAAACTGGACCGAAAGGATTTACTGAAGCTGCTGGGAATAGGAACTATAGGCATTCCTATAAGTATGGTATTGTTTCAAATCGGGATAATGAACTGTAATGCATCCTCTGCATCTGTTATGTTTTCGATAAATCCTTTATTTACAATGGTGTGTGCACATTTACTCACATCGGAAAAGGTTACTAAGCCAAGGCTGATGGCCTTATCCATAGGTATAATCGGACTGATTTTTATCATAAGACCGTGGGACGTGCAGGAAGGCAATTCTGCATTTGGAACGATATGTCTTCTCCTTGCCGCTGTCACATTCGGGTTTTATACTGTAACAGGAAAGATGGTAAGTCAGAAGATAGGATCTGTAGCACAAGCAAGCATAAGTTTCCTGTTAGGCTCCGGAGTGCTTCTTATAGTTATCACACTGGCGGGAAAGCCTGTATTTGCCGGAGTAGCAGAGAACATCCCTATAGTTCTTTATACGGGAATATTCATAACAGGCCTTGGGTATTATGCGTACTTCACATCCATAAAGCTTGCGGATGCTACGACAGGGTCATTCGCCTTTTTCTTAAAGCCTGCTATTGCACCGATTATTGCGGTGATCGTTCTTAAGGAAACTATCCTTTGGAATACATTTGTCGGAATAGGATTTATTCTTTTAGCATCATATTTAAATATAAAGTATCAACAGAAAGCAAATGAAATCAAAAAAAGATTTGAGAATCAACAATATAGAAAAAATATTTAGCAGCAGAAATGCCGGCATGGAAGATTTCTTTAATGAATTTGCCGTTCTGCTGCCTCTAATAGAAAAGGACGGACAGCTGTACGTTTTATATGAGCTCAGGGCAAGCCACATGGAGGTGCAGCCGGGAGAAATATGCTTCCCCGGAGGGAAGAAAGAACCGGGAGAAACCCCGAGGGAGTGCGCTTTGCGTGAAACTTGGGAGGAAATCGGAGTCGGAAGCGATAAGATACGCGTCATCAGCCAGCTTGATATGATGGTGAATTACAGCAACGTTGCCATGTACGCATATCTTGGTATCGTAGACGAGTCGGCGCTTGATGAACTTAAGCTGAACCCTGATGAGGTGGACGAGGTATTTCTCGTTCCGCTGAAATTCCTTATGGAAAATGAGCCGGAAATATATTGGACAGAAGTGGTTCCGAAACCTGCGGAAGATTTTCCTTATGATAAGGTGACAAGCGGTGAACCATATAATTGGCGTCACGGGAAAACGCCTGTACCTGTTTACAGTGATTTTGACGGGAAAGTTATATGGGGCTTTACTGCAAGGATAACTAAACGATTCGTGGATATAATCAAAGGAGGCAATGAAGATGTTTAAGCTTGGGATATGTCAGATGAAGGGTTCGTTTGACAAGAAGGAAAGCATGGCTACTGCCGAAAAATTTGTGAAAGAAGCGGCAGCGGGCGGCGCAGATGTCATATCATTGCCTGAAATGTGGAATTGTCCGTATTCAAACGATTACTTCAGAGAATATGCAGAACCTGCAGATGGGCCTGCAGTGAAGTTCATGTCGGAACTTGCCAAGGAACTGGGAATTTATCTCATAGGAGGTTCGATTCCTGAAATAGAGGATGATAAGGTATATAATACTTCCTTCTGCTTTGACAAAAGCGGGAATATGATCGGAAGACACAGGAAGGTCCATCTCTTTGATATAGATGTTAAAGGCGGCATAAGATTTATGGAGTCGGAAACTCTTACTGCAGGAGAGGATATGACTGTTATCGATACTGAGTATGGTAAGATAGGGGTGGCTATTTGCTATGATGTCAGATTTCCTGAATGGCATAGAAGTATGACTCTTGCGGGAGCGAAGCTCATAGTTTTACCGGGAGCCTTTAATATGACGACGGGACCGGCTCATTGGGATCTTACAATGAGGGCAAGAGCGCTTGATAATCAAGTGTATTTCGCAGCCAATTCTCCGGCTCGAGATGAAGACGGATTATATATTGCATACGGGAATTCATGTATTTGTGATCCGTGGGGAAAATTTATTTCCCATGCAGATGAAAAAGAATGTATACTATACGGAGAAATAGATTTCGATTATGTTGACGATATAAGACAGCAGCTTCCTTTGCTGAAGCACAGAAGGGAAGAACTGTATATATAAGGAGGAGGGTATCATGAGAAAAATATTGGCGCTTATCGCTGTGGTAACGATGATATTCATTTTGGGAGCATGTGGCTCACCGACAGAGGAACAGCCTGAAGAACAGATAAGTTACGAGATCGCTCTTGTTACTGATGCAGGGCTTATCATGGACGGTGGATATAGTGAGGTTGCGTGGAATGCCATCAGTACTTTTGGTGCTGAGAACGGTCTGTCACATAAATACTATAAGGCTGCGACAGCAACAGAGGAAGCCTACAAGGCAACTATAGATGATGCTATCGCTAAAGGAGCTAAAATAGTTATTGCTGACGGGTATACATTCGAAGACGTTATATATGATGTACAGTCTGAATATAAGGATGTAAAGTTCCTGATCATAGACGCTGAACCAATCGATGAAAAGACAGGCGAAACTAAAATCGGCGAAAATACATGTGCTGCGATGTTCTCATCTGAAGAAGCAGGGTATCTCGTAGGTTTTGCTGCAGTAGAAAACGGATATACGCAGCTTGGCTTTATCGGAGAAGCCGATCAGCCTATATATAAGGATTACGGATACGGATTCGTTCAAGGTGCCAACGCAGCAGCTGCCAACAATGGCATTACGGTAAATGTAAGATATCATTCATGTAATGAGAGTGATGATAGAGCGGCAGTTACAGAAAAGGCTGAAGGCTGGTATGAAGATGGAGTTGAAGTTATATTTGCCTGCGGTAATAACGTTGAGAAGCCAATCATAAGTGCTGCAGAACTTAAAGACGGTAAGGTCATCGGAAGCGAAACAGATAAAAGCGGTATGTCAGATACAGTAATGACATCAGCTATAAAAGCAATTCCTGCTGTTTTAGATGAGATTCTTCATGAATATGCTCGTGATAAATTCCCGGGCGGTGAAGTGAAAGAATATGATTTTTCAACAGGAAGCATATTGCTTGATATGAGCACAAGTCAGTTTGTTGGCTTTAACGAAGGGGATTATAAAGCAATCGGCAAATCCCTGAAGAACAAGAACATTGAAGTTCTTGATAATAGCGTAGGTGAAATCAGTGATCTTGGGCTTTACAATGTAGCAATCTCTGAAGAAAAATAAACAATAATAATAAAAAAGGCGTCATCCCTTAAAGGATGACGCTTTTTCTTTCGTTTATAGGTTTGTATTCCAGATGTTCCTGAACTGAATTGTAGGCCGGTCTCATGAGCTTGCTTCCGCCTGTAAGCTCTTCGAGTCTGTGTGCGCACCACCCTGAAAGTCTGGCAGTTGCAAACAGCGGAGTCGCTATGGTTGTCGGAATATCAAGAGCATGGTATACGAAGCCTGAATACATATCGACATTTGCAGGCATTGGTTTTTCCACACCTGTCAATTCTGCCTTTAGAACGGGCACACGTTTTTCGATATAATCGCAAAGCAGGAAGTCATCTTCCATGTATTTGCTTTCAGCCAGTTTTTTGGCCATGGTTTTAAGAACTTTAGCTCTCGGATCGGACAGAGTATAAATAGCATGCCCCATACCGTATATAAGCCCTGTCTTATCATAAGCCTCTTTTTTGAGAATTTTGATAAGATAATCGTCAAGCTTGCCTCTGTTGTTGACATTAGACACGTTGGCTTTGATATGATCCATCATGTTGATAACTGCGATGTTTGCTCCGCCGTGCTTAGGCCCCTTAAGAGAACCTATGGCAGCGGCTATGGCTGAGTATGTATCGGTGCCTGTTGATGAAACCAGATGCGTAGTGAAGGAGGAGTTGTTACCTCCGCCGTGCTCTGCATGAAGTATCATGCTTAAGTCTAGAACCTTGGCTTCTATATCTGTATATTCTCCTGTAGGTCTAATCATCCTGAGAATGTTTTCAGAAGTGGAAAGCTCAGGAATCGGGTTATGCAGATGAAGGCTCATGTTATCGTAGTAAGCTGATTTCGCCTGGTAGGCATATGCAATCAGCGCAGGGAAATACCCTATTAAATCGATGGATTGACGCAATACATTTTGAATGGAAATGTCATCAGGATTATCATCGTAGCAATAAAGAGCCAGAACGCTTCTCGCCAGCTTGTTCATGATGCTGTTTGAAGGAGCCGTCAAAATCATATCTCTTGCAAATCCTTGAGGAAGTTCTCTTTTGGAGCCAAGCAGTTTGTTAAAGGCTTCGAGTTCGGATTTGCTTGGAAGGTAGCCGAACATAAGAAGAAATGTTATTTCCTCGAATCCGAAACGATTTTCTTCGATGCAGCTGTTTACAAGATCCTCGATGCTATATCCTCTGTAATATAGCTTGCCTTCAACCGGCAGTTTGTTTCCGGCCTCATCGGTAGTATATCCCTCAACTTCACCTATTCGTGTAAGACCCACTACTACACCTGTACCATTGGAATTTCTAAGTCCCATTTTAACATTGTTTTTAACATAAAGTTCAGGCGATATATGGTCTATTTTGTTGATGATGGCAGCACTGTCTTTTAAAAGAGAATTTGTAACTGCTTTTTCAACTTTTATTTTATCATGTGTTTCGTGTCTTTTCTTTCTTAGTCTCGCTAACATAGTCTCTCCTATACCTCTTTCATAATTTACCCCAATAAAGTATAATAGATATATTATATCACATAATTTACTTTTTACCACTCCTTTGGTAGAATAAAATAAATAAAAGCAAGGAGACATTATATGAGTATTGATTTTGAAACAGCGATGGCAATGCAGAGAATATGCACCGGAGAAAGTATAGAACTTACGAGAGGTCAAATCGTAGGAGAGGTGCTTGATATAGAAGGGCTTGTAAAGGGCTTTAAGGCAGAAAAAGCAGAAGCCTGCAGAGAGTTTTATAATAATATGGTAAAGGATGACAAGAAGAAAACATATGATATAGATATGCTTCTTGAAGAAACTGATGCCATCAAAAAAGAATTCAACGATTTTCTGGAAGCAAATAAGGATAACGGATCGTTTCATGAGATATTTGAAGCTATCAGTGATTTCTTTATGGTGCCGCCGTTTGAAGGGCTGGACAGCATCGAATACGGTGTTAATGAAGTATGCGTTTTCTCAGCATTAGAGTATTTCATATGGAAAACTTTAGACGAACACGATCATGAAAAAATCAGAAAAGAGTATAGAGATAATATAGCTGAGAGAACATATGAAGAGGTGGGCGATCACTGGATAGGAGTATACGACGATCTGCAGAAAAGATACGCAGCTCTTGAGTCTTCGTTTTCAGGGGAAAGAGCCTTCGAACAGAAGATCGCGGCATGTAGTATAGTGGCAATTTCCGCCATCAAGGATCAGGATGCATTTACATTAGACATGGCGCAGGCCGGTGCTGTTTCCAAGGGGAAGGAAATCGCCGATGCATATCTTGATGAAACATATAAAGAAGACGAAAGCTCATTCACGGACAACGTGGTTAAATTGTATGAATTTATCTGGAGATATATCAAAGGATAGGAGAGAAAAATGTCAGAAGTATTGAAATCATATAATCCGGCAGACGGTAGTCCGGTAGGAGAAGTGAAGATAACATCTGAAGAAGAGCTCAAGGCAATCGTAAAGCGCAGTGCTGCCGCACAGAAAAAGTGGGCAGCATTTTCCATAGATGAAAGAATTTCCATTCTGCAAAAGGCAGGCCATGCGCTTGAAATGGAGTCGAGGCAGATAGGGAGCCTTCTCAGCATGGAGATGGGAAAGGGATGGAGAAGAGCTGTAGGAGAAGTAGGTGGTTCTGCAAAAAGCATTTCCTTCGTAGCATCAAAGGTGAAGGAAGCCCTTGAACCTGTAGTGAGCGAGGGATATGGCATGAGAACTACCATTAAATACGATCCTATAGGTGTATGCGGCATAATATCTCCGTGGAACTACCCGGTTTCCATGGCGCATTGGATGATTATTCCGGCGCTAACAGCAGGCAATTCCGTTGTGCTGAAGCCGTCAGAGGAAACACCGCTTGTCGCCAAAGCATATGTCGACGCCCTTAACAAAGTACTTCCGGAAGATATCATTCAAATCGTATTCGGCGATGACAGACAAGGTAAGGCACTGGTAAATTCAGATGTGAATTTTATAGGATTTACAGGATCCATGGAGGCAGGAAAAAACATTCTTAAGGCTGCAGCAGACAGTCTTAAACCTGTAATGATGGAACTGGGCGGCAAGGATCCTCTTATCGTTTTGGA
The DNA here is from genome assembly GCA_030529015.1 of Bacillota bacterium. Classification (GTDB taxonomy): domain Bacteria; phylum Bacillota; class Clostridia; order Peptostreptococcales; family Anaerovoracaceae; genus Lentihominibacter. Next base: position 6,634 of record JAUMXT010000059.1, read on the forward strand.
AGATGCAGACATAGACGATGCAGTGAGCTTCGCGATAGCCAACAGCCTCGAAAACGCAGGGCAGATGTGCATATCGACGGAAAGGGTGTTTGTAGATGAAAAAATTGCGGATGAGTTTGAAAAGAAGGCCGCACATTACATTTCATATTATAAAGTAGGTCCGTACACAGACCCTCAGGCTCATGTGGGACCGATAATCAATGAACGACAAAGACGCAGAATCATTAGTCACATTGACGATGCCTTAAGCAAAGGCGCAGGCCTTCTGGCCGGCTGTAGCGGTGAGGATCATCCGGCTCCGTATATAATACCTACGATTTTGACGAACGTTACAGATGAGATGCTGGTCGCTAAGGAAGAAACGTTCGGACCTGTTGTTTGTATAACAAGATTCAGCGATGTCGAAGACGCTATACGTTCGGCCAATGGAACAGAATATGGTCTTGGCGCTGTTGTTTACGGAGAAAAGGATGCGGCAGAAGTCGCCTCTAGACTGGATGCCGGAATGATAGGAATCAACACAAGTGCAGGCGGCGGCGGAGATACACCGTGGGTAGGCGCTAAAATGAGCGGCTATGGGTATCATGGATCGCCTGACGGTCACAGACAATTCACGCAGCCGAGAGTCATCAGCGAAGTAGTGAGGTATCAAAAGGAGGGGCAGTATGAGGATTGAGGTTCTTCTGATAATATTGCTGCCGTTCATGGGAACGATTATAGGCTCAGCGCTTGTATTTTTTCTCAAAGGACAGATGAATAAAGGTCTGCAAAGAGCACTTTTGGGCTTCGCTTCAGGGGTAATGGTAGCAGCTTCGATATGGAGTTTGATCATGCCTGCTATGGAGCAGTCAGCACATCTCGGCAAGCTTTCGTTTCTCCCGGCATTTATCGGTGTATGGGCAGGCGTTTTGTTCTTGCTGGTACTGGATCGTTTAGTACCACATCTTCATATGAACAGTGATTGTCCCGAAGGAATGCAGTGCGAACTTAAGAAGCCTACTATGCTGTTTTTTGCAGTGGCGCTGCATAACTTGCCTGAAGGAATGGCAGTAGGTGTTGTAGCGGCAGGATGGATAGCGGGAGAAGAAGCGATTTCCGTATCTGCGGCGTTGGCGCTGGCAATAGGCATAGCGATACAAAACGTTCCTGAAGGCGCTATAATATCCATGCCGATGCGAAGTGATGGGTTGAGCAGAAGAAAGGCTTTCGGATACGGTGCGGTATCCGGAGCTGTGGAGCCTGTCGGTGCTGTTATAACAATTCTTCTTGCAGCATTGATGGTACCTGTATTGCCGTATCTTCTGGCATTTTCGGCAGGAGCCATGTTATATGTGGTGGTCGAGGAACTCATACCTGAGATGTCGGAAGGTGAGCATTCCAATATAGGAACGGTGTTTTTCACTGTAGGATTTTCAATAATGATGGTGCTTGATGTGGCACTTGGATAATAAAAATGCCCGGGCGTAAGCCGCGGGCATTTAACGTTCACGAAGACCTTCTTCGTCTATGATTTCTATAGTGCCTCGAGTGATTTTTACGAGGTTTTCACCTTGGAAGTAGCGTAACATTCTGGTGACTACTTCACGAGCGGTGCCGAGATGATTAGCTATTTTCTCATGGGTCATCTTAAGGGTGTTTGAGCCTTCGATATTTGCTTCGTCAAGAAGGAATTCTGCAAGACGCTTGTCAAAGCTTTTCCATAATATCTGTTCGATAAGCCACATGACTTCGGAAAAACGCGTGCTCATTAGCTCATTAGTTAAATTGGCAAGCACAGCTGAGCTTTGCATAAGAGAACTGTAGACTCCCGAAGGGATAACCCAAAGTTCGGTGTCTTTTTCTGCCTCTATGGTAATATCAAACTGTATGCTGTTCATCATACATGAAGCAGAAAACAGGCACATATCCATTTCAAATAATCTGTACAAGGTGATTTCTTTACCTTCTTCAGACAGTATGTAAGCACGAAGCTGGCCTGATTTAATTAAAAAAAGACCTGTACAGTCTTCGCTGCCGTTATGGATAACGGTGCCTTCGTTTATCAATTTGGGAACTGCAGCTTCGGATAATTTCGCTTTCTCGGTTTCTGTGAGCTTATCCCATGAAGGGAAGTATTCGGAAAAACTCATGTCAGATATCCTCCTTTAATAAAATAAGTTTAAAATAAGGATATTAGCATGTCAATAATCAAGATATAATATATAATGGAACGTATAAATGATACTACAGTTTAGAGAAAACAAGGTGTGAATTATGACTAAAATACTTTTTATCTGCCACGGCAATATTTGCAGATCTACAATGGCTGAATTCGTAATGAAGGATTTGGTTAATAAGGCTGGTATGGAGGAGGATTTTTATATCGAATCTGCGGCGACGAGCAGAGAAGAAATAGGCAATGATACCGATCCGAGGACTAAACGTAAGCTTACTCAGATGGGTGTTCCGTTTACCCGAAGACGTGCACGTCAAATGACGAAGGCTGACTATGAAGAGTTTGATTACATAATAGCTATGGATGATAATAATATCAGAAACATGATGCGAATAATAGGAAGCGATCCTGACGGCAAGGTTACTAAACTGCTGGAGCATGCCGGAAAAAATGAAAGTATTGCAGACCCTTGGTATACAGGAAATTTTGATGATACGTGGGATGGTGTGCTGGAAGGATGCAGTGCCTTATTGGAACAATTAAAATAATAGAGCAAATAAAACGGGAAGCCCTTTAAGAGGTCTTCCCGTATTTTCTTCTGATTATAACAAGCACTGCCGCGAGCATAACGATTGAAACCGGTAAACAGAGCCAAATGCTCTTAGTTAAACCTGTAATTACATATCCGACAAAGGATACCGCAGCAACAGTAACTGCATAAGGCAGCTGTGTATTAACGTGACTGATGTGGTCGCATTGTGCCCCTGCCGATGACATGATAGTAGTATCAGAGATAGGTGAACAGTGGTCGCCGCATACAGCTCCGGCCATACATGCTGAAATCGACATTATCATCATAGTTTCGTCAACGCCTGCAAACATGCTTACAACGATAGGGATCAGTATACCGAATGTGCCCCATGATGTGCCTGTAGCGAATGCCAGCACACAGCCTACGAGGAAGATAATAGCAGGCAGGAAATTCATAAGTGATGATGCTCCTGCTTCCATGAGTCCTGCTACGTATTCTGCAGCACCTAAGCTGTCTGTCATTGCTTTGAGTGTCCATGCGAATGTAAGAATGAGGATAGCAGGTACCATTGCCTTGAACCCTTCAGGGACGCAGTCCATGCTTTCGCGGAATGTAACGATACGACGAATCATGTAGTATATGATGGTAAATATGAGCGCGAAAAGGCTTCCCGTTGAAAGGCCTACTGAAGCATCGCTTCCGGAGAAGGCTTCTACAAAGCCTGTTCCTGAGAAGAAACCTCCTGTATAGAGCATTCCTGCAGCGCAGCATATTATCAGCATGATTACGGGAACGACAAGGTCTGATGCTCTGCCGTTAGGGTTATCATTGGAAAACTCTGCGTTTTCATAAACTCTGTTGCTTACTGTATAAAGGTCGCCGTTCAAAGCGTTGTTTTCATGAGTTCTCATCGGTCCGTAGTTGATTTTAAGAACTACTATCAGA
>JAUMXT010000180.1:0-2111 GCA_030529015.1 Bacillota bacterium
AGAAAACGAAGATCAGAAATTGGTTTCCGGTCTTATTTACATCGATAATTACGAGGAAGTCATGGAGAGCGTCGAGGAAGTGCGTCAGTCTCTGCTGGTTGCCTTGATTGACCGAAAGGTGAGTCAGTATCTTTCTAATTACGATGGTCTCATGAAGAAGGTAGAACGAGATAAATATTTCTTCGTGGTGAAGAAGGCGGCCTTTGAGGAAATGGAACGCAAGAGATTTTCCGTTCTTGAAGATGCTAAGAGCGTCAATATTGGAAATACGTTGCCGGTAACGCTTAGTATAGGAATGGGGCTCTCCAAGGAAACCTATGCACAGAGCTATCATCACGCACGCGTCGCTATTGACCTGGCACTTGCCCGTGGCGGTGACCAGGCCGTTGTGAAAAACGGTAAGAACATTACGTATTATGGCGGCAAGCGGGAACAGTTCGCGAAAAATACCCGCGTGAAAGCGCGTGTAAAAGCAGAGGCTCTTAGGGAGTTTATTATCGGCAAGGATCAGATTATTGTTATGGGACACCGCCTTGCAGATGTGGATTCTTTTGGTGCGGCAATCGGTATCTATCGCGCGGCCAAGACGATGGACAAGAAGGTGCATATTGTGCTGAATGAAATCACGTCCTCAGTACGTCCGTTTTATCAGGCATTCCACGAAAATAAGAACTATCCGGAGGATATGTTTATCAAATCATCCCAGGTGCCGGAGTATGTCAATGAGAATACGATGGTCATCGTCGTAGATACGAATCGTCCGGAAATGACTGAATGTCCGGACCTTCTGAAAGCATCCAAGATGACAGTCGTGTTTGACCATCACAGACAGACAACGGATGTGATAGAAAATACGGTGCTCTCTTATATTGAGCCGTATGCATCTTCCTCTTGTGAAATGGTTGCAGAGATGCTACAGTATATTGCAGATGATATCAAAATCACAAGTATGGAAGCAAACAGCATGTACGCGGGCATTATGATTGATACAAACAACTTTATGAATCGTACCGGTGTGCGTACCTTTGAAGCTGCGGCATTCCTGAAGCGTTGTGGCGCGGATATCACATTGGTGCGTAAGCTTTTCCGTGATGATTTGGAAAGCTACCGGGAAAAATCCAAAATTGTTAGCGGTGCAGAAATCTATCGTCAGGAATATGCAATTGCGGCATTTGAAAATGAGCAGGTAGACAGCCCGACGATTATCGGAGCCCAGGCGGCGAATGAGCTGTTAAATATTAAAGGTATTAAGGCATCTTTTGTGCTTACCGAATATAAGGAAAAGATTTATGTAAGTGCCCGTGCCATTGATGAAGTCAATGTACAGGTAGTGATGGAACGATTGGGCGGCGGTGGTCATATCACTACGGCAGGTACGCAGTTCCAACATACAGATATGGAAGAAGCAGTCAAAGCAGTGAAGCAGACCATAGACATTATGATTGCAGAAGGAGATATATAGATGAAAGTTATATTGTTAGAAGATGTGAAAGCACTAGGCAAAAAAGGCGAGATTGTAAACGTCAATGACGGATATGCGAGGAATTTTATCTTGCCGAAGAAGCTGGGATTAGAGGCTAACGGAAAGAATCTGAACGATTTAAAACTTCAAAAAGCCAACGAAGAGAAGGTAGCCCAGCAGCTACTCGATGATGCTAAGGAGCTTGCAAAGAAAATAGAAGCCGGTAAGGTGGAGCTGTCCATTAAGGTGGGAGAAGGCGGCAGAGCATTCGGCTCTGTATCTTCTAAAGAAATTGCCATTGCAGTGAAAGAGCAGATGGGGTATGATATTGATAAGAAGAAGATTCAGCTAAAGGATGCGATTAAGACTTTGGGCTCTCACGGAGTGCCGGTAAAACTTCATCCAAAGGTTACAGCTGAGCTGAAAGTAATTGTCACAGAAGAATAGGAGGCTAAGCGCTATGGATGAAGCACTCATTAAACGAGTACTGCCACATAGTATAGAAGCAGAACAAGCAGTGATCGGTGCGATGCTCATGGACAAGGAAGCGATTTTGACAGCTTCTGAGATTATCTCCGGAGAAGATTTTTATCAATCAGCATATGGCGTCATATTTGAAGCAATTGTGGAAATCTACAACGAAGGAAAA
>JAUMXT010000180.1:2121-2343 GCA_030529015.1 Bacillota bacterium
CGTCTGAGAGAGAAAGATGTCCCTGCAGAAATCAGCAGTCTGGAGTTTGTGCGCGATTTGGTAACAGCAGTACCGACGTCTGCCAACGTCAAATACTACGCAGAAATTGTTTCTGAGAAAGCGATGCTGCGTCGCCTGATTAAACTAAATGAAGAGATTGAGAACATGTGTTACCTCGGCAAGGAGCCGATGGAGGCAGTTCTGGAAACGACAGAAAAGAAA
>JAUMXT010000181.1:0-820 GCA_030529015.1 Bacillota bacterium
GCCAAAACATCACCTATCGTCATCTTTCGACAATATTTCTCGAAAACCCTTGATTCTTAGCACTGAAAGTGGTATACTATATTTTGTCTTATTATATGCGCGTGTATTAACGCGCACATATTATGTGGAGAAGCACAAACAGGAGGCAAGATATGACAGTTAGATATGATAAATTGTGGGCGCTTATGAAACAAAACAAAATGAAAAAGCGTGAATTAGCTGCTGCCGCAGGACTATCTCAGTACGCTATGACAAAACTCAACCAAGATCGTGTTGTTTCCATGGAGATCATGCTAAAGTTGTGCAAAATTTTCCATTGTGACATTGGCGATGTTATGGAAGTAATCGAAGATTAAGGAGATATGATCATGTCTGAAGAAAAAGAAGTGAGAGCGTTAAACTTTGAAGTCGTGGAGCAGTTGGCAACTCTCTCAGAAACAGGAAATTGGACAAAACAGCTCAATATTGTGCAGTGGGGAGACAACATCGCCAAGTATGATATCCGTCCGTGGAACAAAGATCATACAAAGTCCGGCAAGGGCGTTACATTGACATTACAGGAGCTTATAGCATTAAAGAAAGCGCTGAACATGATGGACATTTAAGGAGACAACCAACGGTATGGAACATAATTCAATCAAGATCGAAGATGTTTTGACAAGTGAATATGCTGACTTTTTGGAATTCTGTTCTGTATCTGGAAAAGTCTTTGTGTCAGAATTAACCAGCGTTGATTACATAGCATTTCGCGCAAGCTATGGTCAACCTAAGGACAGAATTAATACGATAAAAAAGTTGTTACAGGAGGGCGTTCCTGTTG
>JAUMXT010000181.1:830-2341 GCA_030529015.1 Bacillota bacterium
GAAAAGAAGGCTTCACTGGAAGAAACAAGAACTGTAATCGAGGCTGTATCCGAAGATGTATCTGTGAGCGAGTCGCTTACTGTTGAAAAAGTGGCACAGGTTGTAGAAGATTATGACTCACCTTCTGTGGACGATACATCTGATACTGTACAGGCTGTAGACGATACCGATGTTGTTGAGACTGCAGCTAAGACATATGGGAATTCTGATGAACAATCGCTTTACGAGAGGTTCAGAGTTGATCCTGCAAACTTTGAGGATATCAAGATTGATGCACTGGAATTGAGTGTTCGATCAATGAACTGCCTCCAACGCTCAGCGAGTGAGAGCATTGCTGATTTGCTTCGTCTGCGTGTTTCTGATCTGAAACAGATTCGTAATATGGGCGCTAAATCGGTAGACGAGGTAATTGCTGTATTAGGAAAATATACTCAGGATTATACACCGGTACCGGAAGAGCCAAAACATCATGTTACAGAACTCTCTGAGGAGCTGAAGCGTTGCATTGAAGCATTTCTGCTGGATGAGAGCTATGATGTGATGTCCTTAAACGAAGGAGAACAGACTGTTTTCTCAAAGGTGGTCATTGCAGCAGATGTCTTAGGCAAAGAGCTTTGCTTCTCGTCTTATTGCGACACTGATTACACTCGCACAATTGCAGAGATGTTTGGCGAGTTTACTGCCCCCTATATTTCATTCAAAAAATGTATCGATGATGCAAGAAAGCACATAGCTTCCTTGACCACATCTACTAAGAATAAAAAACTTATTCCGTTTATTCAAGCGTACACAGCCAGCACTGGTGAACACCTAAGCGGATTGGTAGCACTTTGTGACAAAGAAACAACTGTTGTCGCTATTCCGCAACTGTTCGAGTCGCTGAGAGGAGACGAAGAAATTGATGCGCTCTCAAAGGACGTCAATTATTTTCTTCGTTGGTTATGCTTTGATATAGATACAATCATTAACGATATAACTGGCAGAATTACAAATTTGCTTGTTGGCAAGAATTCTAGAACACTTGATGTGTTTGCTATGCGTAATGAAGGCAAAACACTTGAGGAAATTGGACAAGAGCTTGGCGTAACCAGAGAACGTGTTCGTCAGATCGAGATGAAGACTCACAAGACATTTTGGAGAGTATATAATAGGCAGCACTATGATTTGATTATGTTGGTCTATTCTCTCAGAAATGGCGACGGTGTCATTTATTTCAATGAACTTGAAGAGGTTCTTGGCGATTTTGCTCCTATGTTATGGAGCTGCGCAAAGAAGATGCCTGAAAACGACTTCTACTACTACGAAAAAGAAATTCAGGCAATTGTTGTAAAAGGCGACTCTTACGTGAAGAAGAGCGACGAACTGATCCAGAGCATCAATGATGCAATCGCAGCACTTCCCGGTGTGATTCGTAATACCGAGTATGATACTACAATCACAGAATTCGCCTCGAAATTCGCCGTACCGGAGGAAACCATAAGAAATTACGTTGAGAAGCGTTATAAGCTTGA
>JAUMXT010000182.1 GCA_030529015.1 Bacillota bacterium
TTATCAGAAGTTTGCTTCTGAGATCATCGCTGCCTATGCTGTCGATGCGGAACCAAACTGTGCGCGCATTATGAGCGCCATGGCGCCCGAGGATGCGGAGCGGATCGCTTCCGTCCTGCGCGAAGATCTGCCGCAGACAGAGCCGGAGAAAGCTGTGACAGACTGTATAGCGCGTATCCGTAAGATCGATGCGGAGCAGCGGCTTACGGAACTCAATCGCCTGCTTGGCGATTCGACAAAATCCGTTCAGGAAAAACAAAACATCATGCTTGAGATACAGAGCTTAAACCGCAAATTGCGCGGTTGACCGAAAGGAGTGGGGGACCATTGGAAAAGAATACCAATACAAAAGAAAACAGACAGAATAAGATCAACGAATTGCTTGAAACCGGAAAGGTCAAGGGCGTTCTGACCTATAAAGAGATCATGGATGCTCTTGAAGAGTTGGAACTGGATCAGGAGCAGGTCGAAAAGCTCTATGAGCATATCGAGGAACTCAATATCGATGTAGTTGAGGATGTCGATGTTCCCGAAGATATCAATGAAGAGATCGCAGCGATCGAGACCGTGCTGGCTTCGAGCGAGGGCATCAATATCGATGATCCCGTCCGCATGTATCTGAAGGAGATCGGCAAGGTTCCGCTGCTCAACGCCGCGGAGGAGATCGAGATCGCACAGCGTATGGCAGAGGGCGATCCCGATGCGAAGCATCAGCTAGCGGAAGCGAACCTTCGCCTTGTTGTTTCGATCGCAAAGCGCTATGTTGGGCGCGGCATGCTGTTCCTCGATCTGATCCAGGAGGGCAACCTCGGTCTTATCAAGGCTGTCGAAAAGTTCGACTATCGCAAAGGCTATAAATTTTCTACCTATGCTACGTGGTGGATCCGGCAGGCGATCACGCGTGCCATCGCCGATCAGGCGAGAACGATCCGCATCCCCGTGCACATGGTCGAAACGATCAATAAGCTGATCCGCGTCAACCGTCAGTTGGTACAGGAATATGGGCGCGATCCCCGTCCCGATGAGATCGCAAAGGAAATGGGCATTTCCGAAGAGAAGGTGCGTGAGATCATGAAGATCGCGCAGGAACCCGTCTCTCTCGAGACGCCCATCGGCGAAGAGGATGACAGCCATCTCGGCGATTTCATTCCCGATGACGATGCACCCGCTCCCGCAGAAGCCGTTGCCGTGACGCTGCTGAAAGAGCAGCTTATGGACGTGCTGAACTCTTTGACACCGCGTGAAGCAAAGGTCCTGCGCCTTCGCTACGGTCTCGATGACGGCAAAGCACGTACGCTTGAAGAGGTCGGCAAGGAGTTCAATGTTACCCGTGAGCGTATCCGCCAGATCGAAGCCAAGGCGCTGCGCAAGCTTCGCCATCCGAGCCGCAGCAAGCGTCTCAAGGATTTCCTCGAGTAAAACTTGCAATAAAACTTACTTCAAAACAAACGAAAACGACCGAAGCCAAATGACAGGGCATCATAAAACAGTTACAGGGACGGCGATATGCTGTCCCTGTTGTTGTATGGTGAAAATTGGTGTGATAGGATATCATCAAGAAGTTCGATCAATAGGAATTTGTTTACTTCTTTTTCCTTTTGCCGGCAATTCGTTTCATCATAAAAACTCCGCCTGAGATAACAGCAATCGCCATCAAATAGACTATAAGATGTGGTACAACAATAGAAACAAATTGTTCCTTTGGAATTGTAATTAAAGTACTCACAATATCTTTTTCAACCCACACATACACAATAAACGCAATGCAAATAATTCTGACTATAAATCTCCATGGTTCTTTTTTCTTTTTATCATTATTCTCCACACGACATCTCCTTTGTCAAATTCAGAATATATTATTCTGGATATTCGGGATAAATCTCGATAAATTTATCATTTGCTTTAATCATCTGTTCGTAATATTCGTTGTATAGAGGGCTAAGTCTCCTCATTGCGGGAATGAAAACATCATTATATCCATTGTTTGCACAAAAGCTCTTCATATATTCCATCAAACAAAATGCAGGTGAGTTTTTAAACGCTTCTGTTTGCTGCATTTTCCTGTACTCATCCAGACGTTCTTTATTATTCTCTACAAATTTTTCTATATCTTGAATTGCTGCGTGTTTTTCTCGCAAAATATGGTTCATTATTTCTAATCCATCTTCACTTAAATACACGAACGAATATTCATCTAAATACTGTTGTAAATCTTCCGATAAATTGATTTCCGGAACATTGTCAAAAAAAGTTATAATTTGATAAAATGCTTCCATCTGTTCCTTTGTTTCAATTTCACAAGTAAGATATCTAGAAAAATTTAAACTTATC
>JAUMXT010000183.1:0-1715 GCA_030529015.1 Bacillota bacterium
GTAAAGTTCTTGAAATGACAATAGAAGAGCTCGATCTTTCAGTTCGTTCCTATAACTGCCTTAAGAGAGCAGGAATAAATACCGTTGATGACCTTCAGAAGAAAACCTTAGAGGAAATGATGAAGGTAAGAAACCTCGGAAGAAAATCTCTTGAAGAGGTTATCAATAAACTCGACGGATTAGGCCTGAAGTTATCCAGCGAAGAAGAATAAAGGAGGTATGTAGGATGCCCGGAACAAGAAAATTAGGTCGTACAACCGACCACAGAATGTCTATGTTAAGAACATTGGTAACAAGCTTTCTCGACAACGGAAAAATCGTTACTACTGTTACCAGAGCTAAAGAAACACAGGCTTTAGCAGAAAAAATGATAACATTAGGCAAACAGAATACACTTCATTCAAGAAGACAGGCATTAAGCTTTATCACAAGCGAAGATGTAGTTACAAAACTGTTTTCTGAAATTGCGCCGAAGTATGCTGAAAGAAACGGCGGATATACAAGAGTTATAAAAATGGATCCCAGAAGAGGCGATGCAGCCCCCATGGCGATTCTTGAGCTTGTAGACTAAGAAAGGAAGGACCGGAAACTATGAAACAGGGAATTCATCCTGATTATAAAGCTACAACCATCACTTGTGCTTGCGGCGCTGTTTATGAAACAGGCTCAACAAAAGAAGATGTGCGTGTGGAAATTTGTTCAAAATGTCACCCGTTCTTCACAGGCAAGCAGAAGCTTGTTGATTCAGGCGGCAGAGTAGATAAGTTCAGAAAGAAATTCAATCTGAAGTAAAACTATTTATATGTTGTGCGGAAGCTTAAAAGCTTCCGCACAATAAATAAAAAAACACTTGCTTTTTATCTTCAAGTGTGCTAAAATATAAAAGTCGCTTGTAAGTGACTGATTTAATATCTATGGAGAAGTCGCCTAGTCCGGCCGAGGGCGCACGATTGGAAATCGTGTAGGCTGCAAAACAGTCTCGAGGGTTCGAATCCCTCCTTCTCCGCCAAAAATCGACAAGGTTCGACAGAATCTTGTCGATTTTACTTATTACCTATTCACTCTTCACTATTCCCTAAAAAGACTTGTCGATTTTTGGAAAGTAATAAGTAATAGTGAATAAGGAAGAAGTAAGGAGCAAACTTATGGAAAGTCCGTTGCTTACAAAATCAAAACAGTTTGCATTAGATATAATTAAAGTTTGTAATAAGGTGAAAAGTGAAAAACGAGAAAGTGTACTTACAAATCAACTTATTCGTAGCGGAACGAGTATTGGCGCAAACATTAGAGAAGCATTTTACGGACACGGTAAAAATGACTTTATTGCAAAACTGCAAATTGCTTTAAAAGAATGTTCTGAAAGTGAATATTGGATAGAACTGCTCATAGAAAGTGGATATTATGACGATAAAACAATTCTTAAAAATTGCATTGAATTAAAGAAAATACTTATTTCATCAATAAACACAGCAAAGAAAAACGATAAATGAATGCATCATTATTGTTCTGCTTTGCCAAACAAGAAAGACTTGCATAAGCAAGTCTTTTTTGTTTTTGTAGATGAAAAGTAGGATTTGAAACCTTGAGACTGGTACAGTCGAGAGGGAACCGAGCAGCGACCGCGTCCGGTGGACGATGAAGGGAGCGTGCAAGGGTTGTGCTGCAACACAATGAAAGCGAGTGTGGTTTATCCGCACGAAGATTGAATTGATGTT
>JAUMXT010000183.1:1733-2326 GCA_030529015.1 Bacillota bacterium
AAAGGAATTTATATCATATCGCAACGAAACAAAGTGAAGTTATATCGAATTTGCAAAGCAAATATATCGCACGAGCGAGAGCGAGTATATCGCCTAAAAATATATGGCATCTAAACTATTCTACTCTTACAAAAAGAATGCTTGCATAATACAGATGTTCTTTTTTATAAGATAGGATTCGACTCCAAAATGTCCGAGGACAGAGTTTGCGATTGACAAGCATACTAATAATGAATATAATTATAATGAAAAAAATTAAAATAGATGAAAGGAAGAATATTGATGTCAGTAACAGAAATTAAAAACGATTATCTTTCAGTTGGAATAAATACATTAGGTGCTGAACTTATGTATATTAACAGTGCAGATAAAACCGAATATTTGTGGAACGGAGATAAAGAAGTATGGAAAGGACGTGCTCCGATACTTTTTCCTATATGCGGAGGACTTAAGGAAGACAAATATATTTATGACAACAATGAATATATTCAATATAAGCATGGATTTGCAAAAGGTATGGAATTTACAGTTGAAAATTTAAGCGAAACAAAAGCTGAATTTGTTTTAACATCCTCTTTTGACACATTGAAAGG
>JAUMXT010000060.1 GCA_030529015.1 Bacillota bacterium
GGTCCTCTTTCTTTGCTTATCAGCAGCTTGTACACGTTCTTAAAGAACTGACCCTGGATCTGCTTGAGATTCTCTACGTCATATCCGAAAACTTCCTTCGGAATGTCGTAAAGCTTAGTGTTCAGTGAATCCAGATCGTATTCTCCTGCCTTGATGTAATCATAAAGCAGTTCTATTTCTTTCTTTTCTTCGTCTGAGAAAGTATTGTAAAGGTCAAAGTCTCTGTAATCTCTCAGTTTGTTTGCACTTTCAGGCGCACACTGATACAGCCAGTACTTAGCAAGCTCAAGTCTCTGTTCAAAGTCTTCAAACTTATATGGTGTACCGATTTTTTCAAACACTGTTTCCATCATAGGAACGTTGAAGTCTACGATTGATCCCAGCTGAACCAGTAAGCTCATCGGAACAGTCTTAACTTCACGACCTTCAATGAGGCAGAATTCCATAACTGAAGTGTTGTGTTCGTTTGTCTTGCCTGCCTTGTAATCGTTGTACATCTTGTCAAATTCAAAGTACTGACGAAGGATTCCGTCATCGAAACAGAAATCAAACGCCTTCTTAGGATCTGTCTTTGAGTACAGCCAAAGGATAATTTCAGGTTCATAAATATTCAACAGAGTTCCCGGAGTCAGGTTAAGACCGGAAGAACCGGACATCTTACCTGCAACGCCCTTAATTCCGATGAATTCATATCCCTGATAAGTCGGAGTCTCATAGTTGAAGATTTTCTTACTGATAACACCACTGTTGTCGTAACTTCCTCCAGGGGACGCATGGTCTTTGCCTGCAGGTTCGAAATCAACACCTTCATATCTCCATCTCATTGGCCAGTCAACCTTCCAAGCCAGCTTGCAGTTGAAGTTTGTCTTGAAATCAAATGTGTCTTTATGTCCGCATTCACATTCATATTCAGCTACTGTATTGTCGTCTGAAATAGAAGTGATCTTAGTAGTATCCTTGCCGCATTCAGGGCAGAATATACTTACAGGGAAGTACGCATCACGTTCGCCTTCTTCAGCATCCTGTGTACGGAAGCTGTCGAGGATGTCGAAGATTTCTTTTCTCTTGGAAATAGCTTCGATAACATCATCCTTATACTTTCCTGATGTGTACATTTCTGTCTGATATCTGTAGTCCATTTCGATGCCGAATCTTTCCATCTGTTCCATAAATTCAGCTTCGAAATATTTAGCATAGTTTTCATGCTCTGTGTCAAATGGATTAGGCACTGATGTATATGGCTGTCCGATATATGCTTCGAACTTTCCTTCAGGGTCTACATCTTGAACGTTCTTAGGAACTTTTCTGAATCTGTCATACTCGTCCCATGAGAACAGTAATTTAGCCTTCTTGCCTTTCTTTATGAGAGCTTTAGCAACAAATAAGGCTGTTGCGATGTCTCTGAAGTTTCCTATGTGGATAGATCCGGAAGGACTGATTCCGGCCGCACATACGTATTGTTCCTTATCGGGTTTTTTTCTGATGATCTCGTCAGCTATTCTTTCGGCCCAATGCATAAAAAACACCTCTCTTCTTTAGTTTTAGTTTGTTTATTTAATGATTTCAACTATTTCGTAATTAATGATACCGTCAGGAATCTCTACAGCAACCTTATCGCCCTTCTTGTGTCCGATGAGCGCCTTGCCTACTGATGATTCATTTGAAATCTTACCGTTGAACGGGTCTGATTCTGTTGCTCCAACGATAGCGAACTCTTCTTCAAATCCTGCGTCTAAGTCTTTTACCTTTACCTTGAGCCCTACATTTACGACGTCCCCTTTAACATCTTCTTCCTGGACTATTTTAGCCTTACGGATCATGTTTTCAAGGGTATAGATTTTTTCTTCCAGTTCAGCCTGTTCGTTCTTTGCAGAATCATATTCGGCGTTCTCGGAAATGTCCCCGTATGAAATCGCTTCTTTGATTCTTTCTGCAACTTCAGCTCTTCTTACGGAAACCAGCTCTTCATGTTCAGCTACGATTTTATCGTATCCTTCTTTCGTTAACAGTATTTCTTCGTTCATAATATCTGTCATTTGGTAAATCTCCTTTCGACCTATTGTCGTATCGAAATATTATACTTTAAAACCTATTACTTGTCAATGATTGCAAGCCTTTTGTATTATTGACATTCGGCACCCGCAATGGTATTGTTAAGTAAATAAAATGACAAACCGAAAGTTGTCTAATATAGTATATACGAGGAGGCAGCAATTATGAAAATAAGCGGAGCAATTTTTGACCTGGACGGCACGCTTCTCGACTCAACAGAAATGTGGCACGGAGCCGCCGCAAGATACATAACTTCCCTTATGAAAACACCCGAGGCTAACCTCGGAGATAAAACCAAGGCCATGACACTTCCTGAGCTTTGCGCGTATCTTAAAGCGGAATATCGCATAGCTACTACCGAAGAAAAAATCGCCAAAGGTTTCAATACAGTACTTCGTGAAGGATATCTGGCAGGCGTTGAGCTTAAAGAATACGTTCCTATCATTCTTGAAAAATATAAGCAAAAGGGCATTAAAATGTGCGTAGTAACTTCTACCGACAGAAAAATCGCAGATGAAGTTCTGGCAAGACTCGGAATCAGAGATTACTTCATGCACATAATCACTTTAGAAGATTCGGGTGGCGGTAAGGATACTCCTGAAGTTTTCCTTGAAGCTTGTGAAGCTTTAGGTACGCCTAAAGATGAAACTGTGGTATTTGAAGACGGACTTTTAAGCGTAGGCGGGGCTAAAGATGCAGGGCTTTATGTTATAGCGGTTGCAGATGCCAGAGAAGTCCAGAATAAATCTGTTATCAAAAAGCTGGCTGATAGATATATCGAAAGCTTCGAAGAGCTGCTGTAACAGCTACAGATATACCGCGACTGCGGAGAAAGGATAAGATTATGAAACAGGTAAAAATCGTTTCAGGCGAATACGAATTTATCGGAACTCTTCTTACAGAAGAAGCCCCTGAGACATGCAAGGTGTTCGAAAGTATGCTCCCTATCAAGAGTAAATTCATCCACGTGCGTTGGAGTGGCGAAGGCATTTGGATCCCTTACGGCGATCTGAGAACAGGCCTCGATTACGAAAACCACATTTCTCATCCTGCCATCGGTGAAATGCTGCTTTATCCGGGTGGTATCAGCGAAATGGAAATCATAATGTCATATGGCAGATGCTGTTTCGCGAGCCAGTACGGTCAGCTGGCAGGTAACCACTTCCTGACTATCACAGAAGGCCTCGATAAGCTGAACGAATTCGGCAAGAAGGTGCTGTGGGAAGGCGGACAGGATATTGAGATAACTCTTATCTAGCCTGAAAATTTACAAGACATATTAAAAGGGTGCGGCCATAAGGCTGCACCCTTTTCAATTCATATTTATCGTCTATATAAATACAACACTGACATTTCTTGAACCTGTAACATATACAAGGTTCGCATAACACAATCTGAAATCCACCACGTCGCCAACATGAATATCTTCAGCATCCTCAACGTCAATTATAGTATGGTCACTTGACGCTCCGACTACCTTGATTTTCTTGTTTATAGGCATGAGGTCTTCAGGAGTACCATAGTCAACTCTACCGATACCTAAAAGAGCTCTTTTTCTGATACCTCTATCCTCATAAATAGGTCGTCTTCCGAAGCAGTCTATCATTATCTTTCCTACAGGATGTGTAGGCTTATCTCTGACTTCGATAACTTCTGCTCTGAGAGTAAATACATCCTTATGAAGATAGCTCATGTCATATCCCCAGATATCCTGAAGGTCTCTCGCTAAAATAACACCTTCACCGATTCTCAGAAGGTTTATCCTTGATGGCATTTCACCGTCCATCAGGGTAGTAAGTCCGCTTGTGGCTCCACCTGATATGTATTCGAGTTCGCGGCCAATTCTTTCTTCGATCCTTTCGGCGATACTGATGAGTTCCTCCATCTTGTCTCTTGTCGGTGCGATCGAACCGTAGCATCCCAGGTTTGTTCCGACTCCGGCCAGCTCTAAGTTATGCAGCTCGTTTTCAACCATAACTGCCGCCTCTACCATATCAGCCTTGTCCCAGAAGCCTTCTCTTAAATCTCCCAGGTCAGCCATAAGTATTACCTTATGCTTTTTATCCTGAGCGCCTGCCTGTTTGTTCAGTTCCTTGAGCACCTGAACATCACTGTTTAAGCTTATGTCTGCTATTCTCACAACATCATAAGCCTCTGTTAACATAGGTACTCTTATCATCATCAACGGAGTCTGAATACCAAACTCTCTCAAAGGTTCCAGCTGATCGAGTCTTGATGATGCGATAAACTTGCATCCTGCTTGTTCAAACTGCTTGGCGCCTTGAGGAAGCCCTCTGAATCCTTTGATTACGCCTGCCATTTCGATGCCCGCGTCCTGACACATAATACGTACTTTCTCAATATTACTTCGTAATTTACTGAGGTCTACTATTAATTTTGGATTTCTGTTATGTGCTGGCATTAATTAATTCTCCTTCTTATTTTCCTCCGCAAATCTTATGAGTTTCTTTGAAGAGTTCTTAATGAAGTCTGATTTTCTGATTATTACCTTCTTTATCTTTCTGTAGAACGGTGCGTCTGCGTTGATCTTGTCAACTTCCTTCCATACCAGTTCCTTAGCCTGTTCTTCTGTATATTCGCTTCCGAGAATTTCTTCTATGTTTTCCTTATCCAGCTTGATGGATGCAACAATAGTAGTATCCTTATCGTTAGCACTTTCACCTTCGAACACGAATGATTCTTCAACGAAAGGTATCAGTGACAGCTGATATTCAAGTTCTTCCGGATATACATTCTTACCGTTCTTAGTGATGATAACATTCTTCTTTCTGCCTGTGATATATGCATAACCCTTTTCATCGATGTAACCCATATCACCTGTATGGAACCAACCTTCAGCATCGATAACAGCTGCTGTTTCTTCAGGCATATCCATATATCCGAGCATGATATTGTCACCGTAAACGCAGATTTCTCCGATTCCTTCTTCGTTAACATCAACAACCTTAAGGTCAGCACCCGGGAATCTAACGCCGATCGAAGCGGAATTAGGTGCAGTATCAGGATTGAGTGCTCCCATAGGTGCACATTCAGTAAGACCATATCCCTGCAATGCCAGAATTCCGAAATCTCTGATACCGTCCAGTACTTCAGGGCTGATGGCAGCTCCGCCGCAGATAAGGCATCTCATTCTGCCGCCAAATACAGCAGTGATCTGCTTGAAGAACACCTTGCCGATATCGATTCCGACTTTCTTAGTCTTTCTGTTGATCTTTATTACCTTCTTAAGCAAATCTTCCTTGCCCTGCTTCTTAACGTTCTTCCAAATAGTGCTGTACAGCTTTTCGAATATAGCAGGAACTCCCAGGAACATTGTAGGCTTAACTTCCGCCAGGTTCTTAGTTATATACTTGAGGCCCTGACAATATGCCACTGCGCATCCTTTGTACATTGGGATCAAGAAGTCGCATGTGCATGCATAAGTATGGTGAAGCGGCAGAACTGAGAAGAAAATATCGTTGTCTTCCACTTTAAATACTGTAGGCGCTATCATAAGGTCTGCACAGATATTCTTATGTGACAGCATTACGCCCTTTGACTTGCCTGTCGTTCCCGAAGTAAAGAGAATTATTCCCATAGCTTCGTTATCTATATCTACATCCAGGAATTCTCTGTTTCCTTCTTCGATGAGCTTCTTACCTTCTTCTGCAAGCTGTGCCAGTGAGTAAACGCCATCGTTTTCTTCTTCTGAAGTAAAGTTCACCAGTACATCCAGCTTAGTGTCGCCGGCTGCCTTCATTTCTTTGAACATATCCTCGAACTTTTTCTGGAAAAGCACGCACTCAACGTCCGCTCTGATTACCAGCTGCTTAAGCTCGTCCGCATTCAGTTCCTTATCAAGAGGAACTACCACACCTACACCGCAAACAGCTGCAAGATATGAAATAGCCCACTGGTAGCAGTTTTCACCGATTACAGCGATTCTCTTATCCTTCATACCTTTCGCGATAAGAGCAGTTCCCAGTCCGTTGATATCAGCCATCGCTTCGTTAAAAGTTATGCTCTTATACGGTTCACTGTTGCTGTCCTTCTGCATGAAGGCCACATTTTCCCCGTAAAGCTCTGTGGAAGATACCATCATCTGCTTGATATCAGTGATAGGTCTGCTTTCCTTATACTTAACATATGGTCTTGGGTCGTTATTGATTTTATCAACCAGACCTTCTGCCCATTCCATTTTCTTTTTCATGTTTTCACTCATCATTGTTAGGACACCTCTTTCTTCTTTACTCATCGTCTTCTTCTCGGATTGCACCACCCGTTCTCTTTATCTTGCGAGTCGTAGTTTTTTCGAATTCTTCTTCACGTATCTTGAAACGTTTAACACGCTTATAAGCCGGCATCTTGTCGTTTACATCTTCGATGGAGATCTTTATCGCATCCTTGATGCCATCTTCAGTGATTTCACCAAGCTGCTCCTTGAGATTATCATAGTTCGGATATACTTCCGCTCTGACGATAACATCTCCGTCTCTCTTATCTATAGTTCCGTAAACGAGAACCTCTTCTATGAACGGATCTTCCATGAGCAAAGCTTCAATTTCTTCAGGGAAGATATTCTTACCGTTTTTAGTAACGATAACATTCTTCTTTCTTCCGCAGATATACAGGAAACCTTCGTCATCGAATCTGCCGTAATCTCCCGTATGCAGCCATCCATCTTTCAGGACCTCTTCTGTAGCTTCCGGATTATCATAATATCCGATCATAACCGACGGACCCTTGCATATGATTTCTCCTACGCCTTCTTCGTCCTCATTGATTATCTTAACTTCAGTACCCGGCATTGGCTTGCCTACCGAATCCGCCTTGCTGTAATAGTCTCTGTTGACCGCGATGATAGGTGCGTTTTCCGTCATGCCGTATCCCTGGATCATAGGGATTCCGAGAGCTTCATAGTCTCTGATAACGTCAGGATTTATAGCCGCTCCTCCTGCTATGAAAAGCTCAATATTGCCGCCGAGACTTGAGTGTATCTTATCGAACACCTTTTTTACCACCTTTGGCTTATTGAACATTTTAGTTCTTACAGAAAGCGCCATCATTTTCTTCATCTTATCCGCTGCACCTGAAGCCTCAGCCTGCTTCCACACTTTCTTGTGCATTGTTTCGAAAACGATAGGAACGCCCAGCATAACTGTAGCGCCGCTTTCCTTAAGGTTAGGCTGTATATACCTTAATCCTTCGCAGATAGCTACGAATACGCCCTGGTAAATTGCAGTGAACACGTGGCACGTAAGCTCATACGTATGGTGCATAGGCAATACTGAAAGCCCGCCGCCCGGTTTTCTGATCTTTACATACTTTGACATATTGTAAACGTTAGCTGAAATATTTTTATGAGAGAGCATTACGCCCTTTGAAAGTCCTGTTGTTCCGGATGTGAAGAGCAAAGCGCACATCGCTTCTCTGTCTATCACAGCATCTGTAAAGTCATGGTTTCCTGCTTCAAGAAGCACTCTTCCCTCTTCCAAAAGTTCATCCCACATTCTGATATCTTCGGAATCTTCTTTGGCATCCATATCTACCTTGATATCTATGCCTTCGATATCGTCGATTACTTCCATAACCGTCTTCTTCATTTTTCCCGAAAATACGACAGCGTCTACTTCGGCTCTGTCAAGCAAGTTATGAAGTTCTATTCCTGTCAGTTCCTTATCCAGCGGAACGATTACTCCTGTTCCGTTAGTAACCGCCAGATACGATACTACCCACTTATAGCTGTTTTCCCCTATAAGCGCTACTTTCTTATCCTTTAACCCCAGTTCAACAAACTTAGTTCCAAGTTTATCGATATCTTCCTTCAGCTGGGTGAATGTGATTGGTCTGTATTCGCCTCTCGGCTTATCCTTAACCAGAAACGACGTGTCTTCTCCATACATTTCCGCACTTGAATGGACCATATCACGCAGATCGTTTATATATCTCATTTGGTATAAAACGTCCTTGTACTTCTTGCTATTCAATGCTACCCCTCCTTATTTACTGTTCAAGTACTCCTCTACCATTACAGCTGCATCCTCTATACATCCATTACAGCTTCTGAGAACTTTACCGGAATCAACGCCCTTAAGTTCTCTGCAAATTACAGACCCATTCTTTTCTCTGAACTGTTCTGTAAGCGCCTTCATTGCCTTATAGCTTACTTTCTTTGTCTTCGGCTCAGACAAATTACCATCTGATTCAACCATTCCCACAACTGCAGCCATGGCTGATACGGCACCGCATGTTCCCATGCTTCCCATACCGAATCCGAAGGCTTCCATAATCTCAAATACTTCCTTTTCGTCCTTGCCCAGTCTGTCACAAAACGCACATGCAACCGCCTGAGCGCAGTTATAACCCTTCTTGTGATATTCAAGGGCTTTGTTTGCTGCTTCTGACATGTTTAATTCCTTTCTGTCTTTAATCTCTGCCGTACTTCTCTGCCATTATTCTTGCTACATATACTCCGCTTGCCGACGCCTGTGAAAGCGAATGTGTAACACCGGAGCCGTCGCCCAGTGCATAAAGTCCGCTAACCTTGGTCTGCAGGTTTTCATCTACTTCTATCTTGGAATTATAGAACTTGACTTCCACACCATAAAGTAAAGTGTCTTCATTAGCTGTACCCGGTGCTATTTTATCAAGTGCATATATCATCTCTATTATGTTATCCAGTTGTCTCTTAGGTATTACAAGGCTCAAGTCTCCCGGTGTCGCCTGAAGAGTCGGACGTGTGAAGCATTTTTCCATACGTCTGGCACTGGATCTTCTGCCCTTTACAAGATCTCCGAATCTCTGCAGAAGCACTCCGCCGCCCAGCATATTTGAAAGTCTGGCGATGGATTCCCCGTATTCGTTACTGTCCTCAAACGGTTCTGTAAACTTGTTTGATACCAGCAGTGCGAAGTTGGTATTTTCTGTTCTCAATGCAGGATCTGCATAACTATGTCCGTTTACGGTAACGATACCGTTAGTATTTTCCGATACGACCTCTCCGTAAGGATTCATACAGAAAGTTCTTACCATGTCGTTATATTTATCTGTCTTATAAACTATTTTACTTTCGTAAACATCGTCTGTTATGTGCTTGAATACTTCTGCCGGAAGTTCTACTCTGACACCGATATCCACTCTGTTTTTCTTCTGTTTTATTCCGAACTTATCACATATCTGCGCGCTCCATTTCGATCCCGATCTTCCTGTTGCCAGAATCAAATCGCTGCAGCTGTATTCTTCGCCCTTATTTGTCTTTACCACGAAACGTCCGTCATCCAGAATGTCTACATCCTCGATAGTTGTGTAGAATTCCATTTCGACTTTCTGTTCACAGTAATCAAAAATCTTGCCGAGGATTTTAACGTTTCTGTCTGTTCCCAGATGTCTTACCTTGGCTTCGAGAAGATGCAGGTCGTTTCTCAATGCTATAGTCTTAAGTTCCGAGCTTGCTGTAGAATAAAGCTTCGCATCAGCGCCGCCCATGCTGCAGAGCACTTCGTCTACATACTCCATCAGTTCCATGGCTTTATCTCTTCCCACATACGTATGAAGGTCACCGCCGAACTGAGTTGTGATATTATATTTTCCGTCTGACAATGTTCCTGCTCCGCCATATCCGTTCATTATGTGGCATGGTGAACACTTAACGCATTTTTTAGCACCAAGCTTAATAGGGCACTGCCTCTTGTTGAGTGGCGCACCCTTGTCTATCATAAGAACCTTCGCGTTAGTATTCATTTTAGTCAACTCATATGACATGAATACACCACTTGCTCCGGCTCCAACTATTATAATGTCATAATTCTTCATCCGTACCTCCGATTTCGAACGACTGCAAGCCGCTCGAAAAAAATTCTTTGACTATCTAATTTTATATTATTTTTGCACTTTACACAAGTAAAAAAGCTCCCAACCCATATATAGGTGAAGTTGTCAACAACAAGTAGACAATGAAAAACCCGGGTAACAAAAATCACAA
>JAUMXT010000061.1:0-4295 GCA_030529015.1 Bacillota bacterium
ATTCGATAAAGCATATTACGATAAAGTGAAAGATAATATATAGCAAGGAGACAACATGAGCGCACTTAAGGATTTAAAGATATTGGATTTTTCAACATTACTGCCGGGACCGTTCGCATCACTGATGCTGGCGGACATGGGAGCTGAGGTTCTGAAAATCGGTTCCGCAAGCAAGCCGGACATCGTTACGGATTATCCTCCGTTCATCGAGGATACGGGTGTATCTGCATGTCAGGCATGGCTTGGAAGAAATAAGAAGAGCATGTTCCTCAATCTTAAGACTGAAGAAGGCGTTGCCATCGTGAAGGAACTGGTCAAGGAATATGATATCGTTTTGGAACAGTTCAGACCGGGAGTAATGGATAAGCTGGGCATCGGATACGAGGCTCTTAAAGAAGTAAATCCATCGGTGATCTACTGCTCTCTTACAGGGTACGGACAGACAGGACCGCTGAGAGATGCAGCTGGACATGACATAAATTACATGGCAAGAAGCGGGATCATCTCCCATGCGGGAAGAAAAGAAGAAGGACCGTCTCTGATGAATTTTCAGATTGCCGATATCGCTGTAGGATCCCTTAATTCAGTTATTGGTATCCTTGCTGCCGTGAACCACAGAAGAAACACAGGTAAGGGTCAGTACATAGACGTGGCTATGATGGATGGATGTGTTCCGTTCAACAGCATCGACGGTGCGAGCTTCCTTGTTTCAGGCAAGCAGCCTGAGAGAGAAGGTGAAAGACTTAACGGCGGATGCGTATATGACTTTTATGAAACTAAGGACGGTCAGTACATGAGTGTCGGCTCGCTGGAACCGCAGTTCTGGAGTCGTTTCTGCATGGCTATCGGTCGTGAAGATTTGATAGAAGGAACCGTGTGGCCTGAAAATGTAGGTGAAGTAAAGGCTCAGATAAGAGGTATATTCAAGACTAAGAATCGTGAAGAATGGGTGGAAGTATTTGCTGAATATGATGCATGTGTCCAGCCTGTACTGGATCTTAAGGAAGCTCTCCTTGAAGACGAACAGATAAAGGCAAGAGAGATGGTAGTTGAAGTCGACCTTCCGCTTCACGAAGGAGTTAAGGTGAAGCAGCTGGCTACTTCCATAAAGCTCAGCGAATGTCCGTGCAATTATGATCTGGCAGGATATCCGGCGGGATATCACACTCATGAAATGATCGAAAAGCTGGGACTTGATTATGACGAGCTTGAAGCAAAGGGTGTTTTTAAATAAGAGAAAAGGTGTTTTGAACTGATGAAAGTATTACTTATATCGATAGATTCCAAGTTCATACATTCCAATCTGGCTGTTCACAGCTTGAAAGCTTATGCTGAAAAAAAGCTTCGCGAAAGCGGAGCTTTTTGTGATATTGCGATAGCGGAATATACGATAAATCAGCAGCCGGCAAAGGTATTGGCAGACATATATAAACGTGATGCCGATGTGATAATGTTTTCATGTTACATCTGGAACAAGACGTTTATGAGCAAGCTGCTTGACGATCTGGCTATCGTAAAGCCCGATATAGATATTTGGCTTGGCGGACCGGAAGTGTCCTTTGACGGAAATGATGTCCTCGAGGAGTTTAAAAACCTGCGCGGTATCATGAGCGGTGAAGGTGAGGAAAGCTTTGCACAGCTGATCATGACATACACCTCCGGCGTAGCCGGCATAATTTCACAGAGCGAACCTTTGGATATGGACGAGCTGCCCTTTGCATACGGAGATTTATCGGGATTTGAAAACAGAGTTATTTATTACGAGAGCAGCAGGGGCTGTCCGTACAGATGCAGCTACTGCTTGTCGTCGGTAGATAAGAAATTGAGATTCAGAAGCCTCGGAATCGTTAAGGAGGAGCTGAAGTTTTTCCTTGATAAGAGGGTTCCGCAAGTGAAGTTCGTGGATAGGACGTTTAACTGCGACCACAGGCGAACTATGGAGATTTGGCAGTTCCTGAAGGATAACGATAACGGCATAACGAATTTTCATTTTGAGATGGCGGCAGATATTCTAAATGAAGATGAGATAAAGCTGCTGGCGGATCTCAGACCGGGGCAGGTGCAGCTTGAGATCGGTGTACAGACGACTAACTGCGATACGCTTGAAGCGATAGAACGTCCGATGGATTTCGAGAAGCTATGCGAAAATGTTGCGGCCATCAAAGAGGCAGGGAATGTTCATCTTCATCTTGACCTGATAGCGGGACTTCCATATGAGGATATCAAGAGCTTTGAGAAGTCCTTCAACGATGTGTTTGGACTGAGACCGGAGCAGCTTCAGCTGGGATTTCTTAAGGTGCTTAAGGGTTCTCCGATGGCGTCTCGCTGCGAGGAGTATGGACTTAAATATACGGCACAGCCACCGTACGAGGTGCTTGAGACTAAGTGGATATCTTATGAGGAACTTTTGGAACTGAAGCGAATCGAAGAGATGGTGGAAGTTTATTATAATACGGGACAGTTTGCCGGTTCGCTGGAAGTGCTGCTTGGCGCGTTTGACAGTGCATTCGAGATGTTCGGGGCGCTGGGAGAGTTTTATGAAGCTCGCGGCCTTGAAATGATGAATCTCGGTCGAAACAGCAGGTATGAGATGCTGCTGGAGTTTGGCAGGGAAGTGATGTCTGAAGCGGATTTGACGGAAGCGCTCATACTCGACTATTATTCACGAGAAAATGCCAAGACTCGTCCTGCATTTTTAGGCGAAGAAACTGTTTCCAAGGAGTTCGCTAAGGAGTTTTACAGCATAGAAGCTCGTGAACATAAATATTTGACGAGTCGTGAGCTTATAGACTGCGATGATCCGCGTACTTTAAGAAAACATACACATCTTGAGAAAACGGAGGACGGATATCTGCTTTTTGACTATACGAGACGTGATCCGCTGACAAATAATGCGCTGACTGTAGAAGTAGTGTGGCTTGCCGATTGCGATTGATAAGAGGATTCTCTAAAAACAAGTAAAAACAACAAATCCATGGGAGAAAAGGTTATTTTAATCCCATGGATTTTAATTTGTTTGAAATTTCAAGAAAAAAAGATTGAGTGAATCTTGATTTTGGGGAGAAAACCACCAAAAACTACCATAAAAGGCGCAGTCCCCACAAAAACAAGAGACGCCACCAGGATATTTATAAGCTACTACCCTAATTCTATCATTGTATCTATACATTTTCTGGCTTTAGTCATGACATCGTCGGACAAAACGATCTCTTCGCCGGCGATTCCCAGACAACACTGATATACATCAGCTAAAGTGGTCAGTCTCATATCGTCGCACACGCAGTTCTTGCTGAGAGGATAGAACTTCTTGTCAGGACACTCGAACTGAAGGTGCTGCACGATGCTGTTTTCTGTACCGATTATGAATTCCTTAGCGTCGCTCTTCTTAGCGAAGTCCATGATTCCTGTGGTGCTTCCGGCATAGTCGGCTTGAGCAGATACCTCAGGAAGCGATTCGGGATGTACCAGCAGCAAAGCATCAGGATGAAGAGCCTTAGCCTCAGCAGCCGCCTTTGCAGTAATACTGCAAGCATGTACAGGACAGCAGCCATCAATCAGCTGAATGTTCTTATCAGGAATCTTCTTCGCTATCCAAGAACCCAAGTTTTGATCCGGAACAAATAAGATATCCTTAGCATCCAAGTTACCGATGATTTTAGGCGCAGACGATGAAGTCACGCAGACATCACAGATAGTCTTCAATTCAGACGTAGTGTTAATATAAGCCACTACAGTATAACCCGGATACTGCTCTTTCAAAGCGCTGAGCTTCGGCACGTCCAGCTGATCCGCCATAGCACAGCCGGCCAAAGGATTCGCCAGAATGACCCTCTTATCAGGAGAAAGAATCTTAACAGTTTCAGCCATGAAGCGAACACCACACATTATGATAGTCTTCTGCGGAGCTTCGGCAGCCTTAAGACTCAGTCCGTAAGAGTCACCCATAAAATCAGCAACTTCCCATATATCATGACTTTCGTAAGCATGCACTAAAATACATATATCATTTTCTTCTTTTAATCGCAGGATCTCATCCTGCATTTCTCTTGTGTTCATTATTTCCTCCGATAATCAATCGATACCATTGCCATATGTGTCGATGCGGCAGATGTCGCACTAAAAAAGATTATAGCTCTGCCGCGGCAAGGTGTCAACTCAAATGTAAATAAAATATATATACAGCTGTCTTGTCAGCTGACAACTTCCGTGGTATACTGTTCCTCGGTGCAAGGAGGATAACAATGAAAACAGACATTTTTATCGCAGGCAGCGGATGCTCAGGATTATACTGTGCA
>JAUMXT010000061.1:4395-10024 GCA_030529015.1 Bacillota bacterium
AATGAAAACAGACATTTTTATCGCAGGCAGCGGATGCTCAGGATTATACTGTGCACTTAAGCTTCCTGCAGACAAGCAAGTGCTTGTAATAAGTAAATCAGACCTTGAAAGCAACGATTCATATCTGGCGCAAGGCGGGATGTGCATGCTGAGAGATGAAAGCGATTACGATGCATATTTTGAAGACACATTAAAAGCCGGCCACTACGAAAACGACCGTAAATCCGTAGAAATAATGATACGCTCATCTCATGACGTGGTAGACGATCTTCTGGAATACGGAGTGGATTTCGAAAGAGAAAAAGACGGAAGCTTAGCATTCACCAGAGAAGGAGCACACTCTGCCAAGCGCGTGCTGTTCCATGAAGACATGACAGGAAAAGAAATAACAAGCAAGCTGCTGGCTGAAGTGAAACGTCGTGACAACATCACCCTCATGGAATATACCACAATAGTAGACATCATTGAAAAAGAAGGAAGATGCGTCGGTGCAGTCATAAGGCTCAGCGACGGTAAACTTGAAACTGTGGAAGCAGACGACGTGGTGCTGGCATGCGGAGGCATAGGCGGACTCTATGAGCATTCGACAAACTACAAACACTTGACAGGCGATGCCATAGCCATAGCGATAAAGCATAATATAGAATGCAAGGATATGGACTATGTCCAGATCCATCCTACTACCCTTTACGCCGAAGGCGACGAAAGAAGCTTTCTCATATCGGAATCCGTAAGAGGCGAAGGCGCGCAGCTTTACAATAAGGACATGGAGCGCTTTGCAGACGAGCTGATGCCGCGAGATAAGCTGACAAATGCAATCCACGATCAGATGGCCGAAGACGGAACCGAATACGTATGGGAAGACATGAGAACGATCCCTGAAGAAGAGATAAAGAGCCACTTCCCGAACATCGCGGCCAAGTGCAAAGAAATGGGCTACGACGTGACCAAGGAATGCATCCCGGTAGTGCCGGCGCAGCATTATTTCATGGGCGGGATCAAGGTTGACCATGAGAGCAGAACCACCATGGAAGGGCTTTATGCCATAGGCGAAACTGCATGCAACGGCGTTCACGGAAGAAATCGTCTCGCCAGCAATTCGCTTCTCGAAAGTCTGGTGTTCGCAGGACGAGCTGCACGTGATATAATCTTAAGAGAAAGAACAGAAAGTGACGGCGAAGGGCTGCCTGAAGTAGACCTTAAAGCATACGAAGATAAAGACGCGCTGGCAGCGGAATACAGCCGATTAGTAACCGATAAAATAAACGAAATGGCTGAGGAGAGGAAGAAAAATGTTTGATAAAGTAACAATGAAACTGAACGTGGACCCACTGATTTTAAGTGCACTCCGCGAAGATATAACAAGCGAAGACGTATCTGCAAACAGCGTTATGCGCGAAGCACAAGCAGGCGAGGCGGACCTCATCTGCAAGGAAGACGGCGTTATATGCGGCCTGCAGGTTTTCGAGAGAGTATATAAGATCCTGGACGAAGAATCCTCAGTTGATTTTTATGCAAAGGACGGGGATGTCGTAAAGGCAGGGCAACTTCTTGCAAAAGTGCACGGTGATATAAGAGTGCTGCTTTGCGGTGAAAGAACTGCGCTTAATTACCTTCAGAGAATGAGCGGCGTTGCCACATATACAAGAGGCATGGTAAAGCTGCTTGAAGGAACGTCAATCAAGCTTGTGGACACAAGAAAAACTACGCCGAATAATCGTATCTTTGAAAAATATGCAGTGAAGATCGGTGGCGGCGGCAACCACAGATATAACCTTTCGGACGGCGTGATGCTAAAGGACAACCATATAGGTGCAGCGGGCGGTGTTAAGAAGGCAGTTCTCATGGCCAAGGAATACTCCAGCTTCGTGCGCAAGGTGGAAGTGGAAGTCGAAAACATGGACATGGTAAAGGAAGCAGTGGAAGCCGGAGCTGATATAATCATGCTCGACAACATGAACCACGAACAGATGAAGGAAGCCATCGATTACATAGCAGGCAGAGCGGAAATCGAAGTTTCGGGAAATGTTACGAGAGAAAATATTGCGGCCCTTGCAGGTCTTGGTGTAAACTATATAAGCAGCGGGGCATTGACACATTCGTCACCTATACTGGATATTTCACTTAAAAATCTCCATACAGTTTAGAATTGGGGTGTATAGATGAAAACGATGAAAGCAATTGAAAGAAGAGAAAATATATTGAGGATACTGTCAGAGAGACAGCAGCCTGTATCAGGCATTTCTTTGGCTAAAGAACTGAATGTATCCAGGCAAGTAATTGTTCAGGATATAGCTTTGCTTCGAGCTGCGGGAAATGATATTCTCTCTATGAATCAAGGATATCTTATCCAGTCGGGACAGCGTATAAGCCGCGTGTTCAAGGTGATCCACGGAGATCATCAGGTGGAAGAAGAGCTGGGTCTGATCGTCGATCTCGGCGGGTATATAAAAGACGTTTTCGTATACCATAAAGCTTACGGACTGCTCCGTGCCGATATGGATATAAGATCGAGACTTGATATAGAGAAATTCATGGAAAAAATCGCGACAGGCAAATCCAATTTGCTGATGGGAGTAACTTCCGGTTACCATTATCACACTGTATTTGCTGACAACGTGCATTTGCTTGATATAATACAGGAAAAGCTGCAGCAGAAAGGTTTTCTGGCATCGCTGCAGGATCATGAACCGGTGGAGTTTTAATTATGATAGGGACATTTGTTAACGTAGGACTGATAATATTAGGAAGCCTTATAGGAGGGCTCGTCAAAAAAGTAATCAAAGAAGAATACAGCCAGTGTATGTTCACGGCAATGGGGATAGCATCGCTTGGCCTTGGTATGAATTCCATGGTACAGAACATGCCCAACAGCCAATACCCTGTGCTTTTCATAGCGAGCCTTGCGCTGGGAAGTCTTGTAGGTACTATCCTCAAGCTGGATGACAGAGTAGGAAAGCTCACTGCCGAAAAAGCAGGAGATGCAAAGCTCGGGCAGGGCATAATAACAGGCGCACTTCTTTTTTGCATAGGGACATTGTCTATTTTGGGTCCTGTGCAAAGCGCACTTTATGACGACCATACATTCCTGTTCACCAATGCTACGCTGGACTTCGTAACATCTATGGTGCTGGCATCTACATACGGCATAGGAATTATGGCGACTGCCGCTATACTGTTCTGCTGGCAGGGAAGTATTTACGGACTCACAATGCTGGTGGGCGACTTTATAACAGAACCTATGATGACAGAGCTTTCTATAGTGGGCGGAGCGCTTATCATAAGCTCCGGTCTTGCGATACTCGAGCTTAAGAATTGCAAGACATTAAATATGTTACCTGCGCTGTTGGTGCCGATAATATGGTGTTTGATAGTCGGATAAATAAATTATAAAGGTTTTATGGAGGACATTAATATGCGAAAAAACATGAGTAAAAAAATAATCACGATAGCATTGTCATTGATCATGTGCGTTGCTGCTGTTTTCGTACTGAGCGGATGCGGTGAGGAAGAAGTGGTTACATACACTAATCCTCTGACAGGAAAGATCACGGAGACTGAAGTAACAACTCCAAGACCGCTGGTAGTATCCATAGACAACGTTAACGAAGCGATTCCTCAGTCATGGCTGTCAAAGGCAGATATCGTTTATGAATTCCCTGTAGAAGGAGAACAGACAAGACTGCAGGCTATTTATTATACTGAGTTTCCTGAAGAATTCGGACCAATCAGAAGTACAAGACCGTACTTCGTAGATCTGACAAGAGAATATAAGGGAATATTCCTTGCACACGGATGGAGCCCACAGGCTAGGGATTATCTCCTCAGCGACGTAATTCCTTATATCAATGCTATGAACAGCAGCCTGGACTTCTACAGAGTAGACGATAAGCCGGCACCACATAATTCATATATCAAGTGGGAAACAGTAAAGGCAGAAATAGAAGCACAAGGCTGGTGGGATGAAAAGAAGAATCTCAAATCATTCAAGTTCCTGGCAGAAGGTGCGGAGCCTGCAGGCAAGAGAGTAGATAAGGTTGAGTTCAGTTATGATGGTTCGGATTGCGAATTTACTTACGATGCCGAATCAAACAAATACGTGAGAACTATCGACGGAGAACCATATATCGATAAGGAAACAGAAAAATCAATAAAGGTTTCCAATGTGCTGGTACAGATGGTAAAGAGCAGTGAACTGGACAGCAAAGGTCGTCTGAGCATTGACATGTGTGCAGGCGGAGATGCGCTGCTGTTCACAGGCGGTAAAGTGCTCAAGGGTACTTGGTCAAGAGAAGACCTGGATTCAAGAACTATCTTCGTAGACAGCGAAGGCAACAAGTTCAGAATGACAAGAGGCAAGACTTGGGTTGAAGTAACCGATCAGAACTGCGATATCGATTATGAAATAATCGTAGAGGAAGAAACTGAAGAAGAATAAAACTTTGAATAATATAAATAAAGAGCGTCTTTTAAGACGCTCTTTTAGTTAGCTCGTTTTACATGATGTTGCCATCGATTCCTATAGTTACTACTTCGAGCGGGATGTCCTTACCGCTGCCTGCAATAGCCTGTTTCACGGCGTACTCCATACCGCCGCAGCATGGAACTACCATTCTCGTTAGAGTTATGCTCTTGATATCGTTGTTTGCCAGGATTGCTGTAAGCTTTTCCGAGTAATCGACCATGTCCAGCTTAGGACAACCCACGAGAGTTTTCTTGTCCTTCATGAATTTGTTGTGGAAATTTCCGTAAGCATATGCACAGCAGTCGGCTGCTATCAGCAAGTCGGCTCCGTCAAAATACGGCGCATTGATAGGGGCAAGCTTGATTTGTACAGGCCAGTGGGTGAGGGCGCTGCTGTTGGCCATATTGGCTTTTACGGCAGCCTCGTCATATGCAGCGGCTTCTCTTTCCTCAAAGGAAATAGCATCGACAGGACATACAGGCAGACAGTCGCCAAGTCCGTCGCAGTAGTCATCTCTGAGAAGCTTGGCCTTGCCGTTTACCATGCCTATGGCACCTTCGTGGCAAGCTTTGGCGCAAAGGCCGCAGCCGTTACATTTCTCTTCATCTATTTTTATTATTTTTCTTATCATCTGAGTGGTCTCCTTGTAGTTTTTTTATTTACGGCTTGATTTTAATATAATTAATGCCATAAGTATGTGGTAAAAGCAACAAAATTGCGAAAATGTTGGGAAAAATATATGCGGCAAAATAACTGGAAAATATTGACAATAGAACATCGCAAGTATATACTGAAACAAATGAATAAGCTAGGTCTTATCCGGCCGGGCCATTCGCAGGCAAAAGTGCGTGAGGATTAATCAGTTTGATTTCCTCACGCTTTTTTATTTGTAAAATCAAGGAGGTATTATGGGAGTTAGAGAAGGGAAAAAGAGAAGAACAATAGTTATTGCTGTTTTCGTGTTGCTGATATTTGCGTTTATAAGCATAGGTTCTGAAAGCCATGTATTTGCTGAGACTGCAACAGGGACAAAAGTCACATATAAGGGTGCGGTTTCTTCGATGGGATCCACCTGCGGTAAATTCACGATAAAGGGTCATTACGCGTTCTGTGCAGAGCATTCCAAGCCGACGCCGCCTACGGGAACGAAGATAACGTCAACAA
>JAUMXT010000184.1 GCA_030529015.1 Bacillota bacterium
ATATCTTGTTGAAATCGTGCTCGCGGATCAGCGTTAAAAATGCATTGACGATAGCGTTGTGTGTTCTGTTCAGCATGGTTGCAGTCTCCTAAAGGGTTTGTAATTAATAAGCCGGCAGCTAATGAGATACAATATAGTACTAATATACCATAATGATACAAAACAGCGAAAGTGTTTCATGACAATTTATTGGCTAGGTGATAAATTTTTTTTGAGAGGAGACGTGGATTATGCACGAACTGGGAGTTCTCCGTCACGTTGTGATGACGGTGGCAAGGACAGCTAAAGCAAATAATATCGGCAAGGTAAAATTCATCACGCTTGAAGTAGGTGACGAATCTTCGTATGTGCCGTATTATCTCGAGAAGCTGTTTCCGACCGCAATTGAATTTTACCCGGAAATCGGCACTCCTGAGTTGAGATTAATAAATGTTGCAGGGAAGAAGCTACAGATAAAAGACATTGGCTATTGATTGGATAAAATATGACTAAAAATAAGACTGAAATGACAACTGACAAAACGAATATTGAAGTGAATATGACCGGAAATATCGACGAGAAGGGTAATGTTCTGTATCTCGATGAAGAACGTCTTGCCAGAAAGAATACGGGATTTCCGCCATTTAAGAATCATAGCAACGGACTTGGTATCTATAATTTCATCAAGACTCGTCTGCTTGCGATGAACGATAAGAGATGGCCGATGGCGCTTAAACTTTATCATTTCTTCATTAGGTTTTCTACCTGGATGAAGAAGGGTGGCATGAAGGCGTATCTTTATAAGAAGATGATAAAACTTCATCCTGACAGAGAAGCGCATACGGGAACTATTGTCATGCCTCTTGATGTTGATGTGACAGATAAGGGCGAGAAGGTGGTTCTGCCAATCGATCTTATCAAGGAAACTCTTAAGCATGTAGAATATATAAGTGGCATGGACACTTGTTTATGCCGAGAGGCTAATGACTGTGAGGATTATCCTGTAGATGTGGCGTGTCTGTTTATGGGTGAGCCTGCGAAAACTGTGGTTAAGAATGGTCTGGCGAAGAGACTGACTTACGAAGAGGCTTGTGCGCGCGTTGACCTGGCCGCAAAGCATGGACTGATGGGACAGGCTGTATGGATCGAGGTTGAGCAGATGCTTTGGGGAGTGAGAAACGATCATATGGATCAGTTCCTTGAAATCTGTTTCTGCTGTCCATGCTGTTGTATAGCGCTTCGCCTTGCGCGAAACGCTACGCCTAAAGAAAGACATCGTTTCCAGCCGGCAGGCTGGACGGCAGTAGCCGACCGTACGGCATGTACGGGATGTGAACTTTGCATAAAGGGAGAGCATGGATGTCCTGTTGAGGCTATTTCGTTTGGCGCGGATGGCAAGGTCGTTATCGATCAGGAAATTTGTGTCGGATGCGGAATTTGTAAGACGAGATGCCCGTCGGATGTCATCAAGATCAAGCAGACAATGCCGATGCGCGGGGATATAAGGGAATATTTCAAGGAAAGCTACAATCTGGATTTGAAGGTTTAAGATTTGAAAAACGGCAGGATATAAGAATCCTGCCGTTTTTTAGTTATGCTTTTCTTCTGTACATTACTGTTCCTGCTGCACCGGTAGCTGCCAGTATCATCAGTGCCAGCCAAATCATCATGTTAGAATCGTCGCCTGTTTCAGGTGTACCATCTTTGGGGTCTTCCTTTGGAACATCTCCGGGATCATCGGATGGGACGTCTGTTGGGTTGTCGGATGGATCGTCTGTTGGGTTATCGGCAGGCTCGTCTGTCAGTTCGCCTGTTGTTATAAATGCTATTACTACTCCATCGTCAGTATATATTGCAGCAGATTGGTACATATTAAATGGGTCGGGCTCCGATAATTTAGTTCCCTTATAATACACTTCCACTTCGGGATCAAAATCTGCCTCCATCATTATCTGCAGTGCATAAGATTCTCCGACACGGAAAGGTGTAGTGTCAACATGAGCAGTATCCTCATATACGTCATAAAAGCTTTCGGTTGCGGAATCATATACAACCCAGAAAGTGTTTTCACCTACCGAAACGCCGGGGGTGCTGATAACCGGATTATGATTAGGAATCGCTCCGACAACGGGAGCTATTATGCTATCAATGTCAACTCGTGAAATAGTAGAGTCTGCATTAGCAGTAGATGTTGTTATCGGAATCATACCTATTACCATGCAAAGTGTAAGTATGATGCTTAACAATTTGTGCCTGTTTTTCATAATAAAAAACCTCCTTCATTTTCTCGAAGGAGGAATGTTTTTCTTGCCGCCT
>JAUMXT010000062.1 GCA_030529015.1 Bacillota bacterium
TGATGGAGCAGAAGCAGCACTACGATATGATGATGGGACATCAATAAAGGAGGACGCACAGATGCGTATCAGCTACAACAAACTGTGGAAAATGCTTATCGACAAAAACATGAAGAAAAGTGACCTTAGAGATAAAGCGGGGATCAGTTCAGCATCCATTGCAAAGCTTGGTAAGGGTGACAATATTACAACAGATGTCCTTCTGCGGATCTGTGAAGCAATGGAATGTCACCTTGATGACATTATGGAGACCGTGGAAGATTAGTCCGTTTTTTGGGACACATACAAGCGTAGAATGATAATTGTGGAGAACTGTCTGACTAAATCGATGGATACAGAAATCCATAATTCATGAGGTTACGCAAGTCGAAAGGATAGAAACACCATGGACTATATAGATAGCAGCTCGAAAAAGAAAGGAAATTCCATACTTAACAGTGCGAAATATTCCTCGAGCAACACCGATGAATGGTACACAACATATGAAACAATAGCGGATGAATTGGCGCACTATCAAAGCCAGTTTAATGGGAAAGTTGTGCTTTGTAACTGCGACGATCCCTTTGAGTCAAACTTTACTTATTATTTCCTGCGCCATTTCAACCAGCTAAAACTGAAAAAATTAATATGCACATCATATGCGGGTTCAAAAATTGATCAGATACACGACAATAGTCAGCTTCAGATGACCCTGTTTGATGAATTAGGTGACCCTATCTCTGTTGGGCAGGGGTACGTGATGATAGTCTCAAAAGTGCCTGGAAAAAGCGGCGAAGAAGTAAGTGACGAGACCATTAAAGCTGTGTTAGAAAGAAAAGGCACAGTAAAGAGGCTCAAGGGTAGCGGCGATTTTCGGTCTGATGAGTGCGTTGAGTATTTAAAAGAGTGCGATATCTGTTGCACAAACCCGCCGTTCAGTTTGTTTGCTGCGCTGTTTTCGTTGTTAGTGAAATACGACAAGCAGTATTTACTTATCGGAAATCAAAATGCGATTACTTATAAAGAGATTTTTCCGATGATAAAGGAGAACAAAGCCTGGGTAGGTTATCAGTTTGGGGATATGGCTTTCCGTGTTCCTGCCGATACCGAGCCGAGAAATACCCGATTTTGGGTTGATGAAACAGGTCAAAAATGGAGAAGCCTCGGTAATGCGATGTGGCTTACGAATTTGGATGTCTCTCGTAGACACACTGATCTTGTTTTAACGCAATACTATTCGCCGGAAAAATATCCTCGTTATGATAACTATGACGCAATCAATGTGAAACGAGTTATTGATATTCCAATGGATTATGATGGCGTTATGGGTGTGCCTATAACATTCTTGAAATATCACAATGGGTATCAGTTTGAAATCGTTGGAGAAGCAAATCACGGTTCGGACAATGAGTTTGACTTGTTCAAACCCAAGGTTGGCGGAAAAGATTTGTTCAAGCGTATTCTTATAAGAAGGTTGAGGTACACACCAGTGACTGAGTTCAAGATTTTAGATTTATTCTGTGGTGCCGGCGGACTGTCGTGGGGTATGGATAAAAACGAACATTTCACGACAACCGTTGCACTTGATTTTGACGCACAGGCTGCCGATACCTTCAAGAGAAATATGCCATACGCAGAGGTTGTTGTCGGTGATATCACCGACACAGAAATCAAATCGAAGATTGTCTCGTTAGCCCGTCAGACGGGGGTTAATATGATCGTTGGTGGCCCCCCGTGTCAAGGATATTCAATGAAGGGCAAAAAAATGGGGCTTGACGATCCAAGAAACTTCTTGTTCCGTGAATATCTCAGCTTGGTTGAAGAACTGCAACCCGAAGTGTTTGTTATCGAAAATGTAAAGGGACTGCTACTGTCAGCAAATGGCTGGTTCAAAGATCAAATCGTTCAGACAATCGAGAACCTTGGATATGCTGTTAAGTTCGGTGTATTAAATGCGGCTGATTTTGGTGTCCCTCAAGCGCGTGAACGTACAATTTTTATTTGTTCAAAACATCGTGAGGTTGCTCTTCCTGCACCAACAGTAGTAAGACGAACCACCGTGCGAGATGCGATTAGTGATTTGGCATATTTGGAATCTAACGAAGGTGACTTTGAGCAAGATTACGTTACAGAGGCGCAAAGTGATTACCAAGTAATGATGCGAACAGGAAGTACGAAATTGTACAACCACAAGGCTTCTAACCATAAGCAGGTTGCAATCGACAAACTCAAATTGATTCCGCCGGAGCAAGGAAAAGAGTGCTTGCCCGAGGAGCTGCATGGTAATCAAAAATTCAAAACCACCTGGGGTCGTCTCAAGTGGGATGAAGTGTCTCCTACAATAGACACACGATTTGATGCTTCTTCAAACGGGACAAATAATCATCCGTTTCTCAATCGCGCAATAACGCCAAGAGAGGCTGCAAGAATTCAGTCTTTTGATGACCGCTTTGTATTCTACGGCTCGAAGGTGTACGTGCGTAAGCAGGTGGGTAATGCTGTTCCCCCTTTGCTGGCAAAGGCCATTGCAGATCAGATTTATGCGGTACTTGGCGCACATAGCGTCGAAGAAACAGGAAAGGACGAATAAGTATGGGAAAAATATCAAATTTACCCGATGATGTTCGTCGGGAGTTAATTGGATACTTGGCACAGCCGGGTATCATTGCAAATATAACTGCCGAAGTCCCGGTAAAGAAATGTGCCGATTTTGAAGCTAAATACGGCGTAAAACCCTACCCGGTAAATTCGGAGCATAAATACGGCGATCAGTACCGCATTTACTTATCCGATCCCGATGATGCCCCAGACGCTTTGAAGACAGCACTTGACCAAAAATACGGTAGACTCAATGATACAGTCTTTATTAGGGAATTAGTGGATGAATATGGTTTTACCTTCTTTCAGCCCCGGCAGGATGTCCGTTCGATCCATAGTAAGGCAAAAGCCAAAGGAGATACGGGGTATGCGTCGTTTCTTAAGGGGTTTAATGCCAGTGAAGACTTTCTGGCAGCATTAAAATCATCTGTTACAGATGCGGATGCGGCTGCGCCGGATGTTACACTAATCACGGGCGGCGATGAACCGAAAGAAAAGTCAAAGAAGAAGGCAGGATCGCACCACAATTTAAGTGAAAACAATGCGGGTTTATCGGATGAGCAACTTTTACATTTAGGTTGGTTGGGAGAACAGTATTTCTATAATTCTCTTTTGGCAAACAAAGGAAATATTCTCTCGCTGTTTGGCATCGAAGAACCAGGCGCCTGTGCATTTACTTGGTTTAACGAAGGGTATGATACCGACCCGGATTGGACAGATCAGTCTGTGGGAAAAGGGTGCGATATATTGATCCAAGACGGTGAGCGCGATATTTTCATCGAGGTCAAAACCAGCAAGAAAAAAGCACCGATTTTTACAATGACCTCTTTTGAAATGCAAACAATGCAGCAGAAAGGCTCGGATTATTATCTTGTAAAAATCGATAATATGGATTCTCTTGTGGCTGGTGGTGCCCCCGATGTCAGAATTTTCTCGTCCCCATATGAATACTTCTTTATTCCAAGCAGAATGTATTCGGCGATTTTTTATAACAACTGAAAGGAGAAGTCACAATGGCTATTGCAATAAAAGGTTATAACCCAGATATTTTGTCGTGCCTTGCGAACCTCTCTAACGATGAGGTTTTCACGCCACCAGAAATTGCAAATGACATCTTGGATTTGCTTCCTCAAGAGTTGTTTGAGAGTACAACTACCACATTTTTAGATCCGGGTTGCAAAAGTGGCGTCTTTTTGCGGGAAATTGCCAAACGCTTAATTAACGCACAGCTTCCAGGCTATGAGAAAGAAATTGCCTATTTTAACGAAAAACAAGCACGCGGTGAAGAACTCACAGATGAAGATCTTTCTTATTTAGAGCGTCTTCAAAGTGTCGTTGACCATGTTTTCCATAATCAATTGTATGGTATAGCGATTACCGAACTGACAAGCCTGCTTTCAAGGCGCAGTGTTTACTGTGCGAAAAACGCAAACAGCAAATATTCGGTGAGTCATTTCAGTTCGCGAGAGGGAAATATTCGTTTTGTTCCGGGCAAACATACATGGAAAGACGGCAAATGCATCTACTGTGGCGCTCCCCAGAGCCAGTATGATCGCTCCTCTGATTTGGAAAGCTATGCATACGAATGGATTCATACGCAGGACCCAAAGAAGATTTTTAATGTCGATTTTGATGTTATCATCACCAATCCGCCTTATGACATTAGTGACGGCGGTGCAAAGGCGAGTTCAAAGCCGATTTATCAATATTTCGTTGATCAGGCGCGTATGTTCAAGCCCCGCTATTTTGTTTCGGTTACTCCGGCACGATGGTTTGCTGGGGGAAAAGGTCTTGATAGCTTTAGAGCCTCAATGCTGAAAGACCGCCATATTCGCTATCTTGTTGATTATACGGATTCCAGTGAGTGCTTCCCCGGAATCGATATTTCCGGCGGTGTGTGTTACTTCCTATGGGATAGAGAATACAACGGTAATTGTTCTATAAAAAATATTATCAAGGGAAAAGCCTCTTATTCCGAAAGACCACTTGATGAGTTTGAGACATTTGTCCGTTACTCTGTAGCAGCAGATATTATCAAAAAAGTAGGTTCCCTGGGCGAACCCACTATGGACAAGCAGGTGTCCAGTCGTAAACCGTTCGGTCTCGACACTACGGTTTCCTCTATGCCGGATGGCGACATTACTCTGCGCTATAGCAAGGGGCTCGGCAAATATAAATCCAAGCTAATAACCACCGGCCGTGACCTCATTGATAAATGGAAAACTATCACATCCTACGCATCGTATGACCATGCCGGGCAGCCGGATAAGGATGGTATGCGTAAGGTGATGTCTATTATCGAGGTCTTACCCCCTCAGTCCGTATGTAGCGAAGTGTATCTTATAGCGGGCGCTTTTGATACTGAAGCCGAAGCTGAAAACCTGCGCGGGTATTTTAGAACCAAGTTCGTCCGCTTCTTAGTTGCACAGATTGCGGTAACGCAGCACATTACAAAGGGTTGCTTTGCATTTGTGCCAAACCAAGATTTTTCAGAGGAATGGACGGACGAAAAACTTTATGCCAAATATAAACTTACCGATGAAGAAATCAACTTCATTGAGTCGCTTATTAGACCAATAGATAAGGAGGGTGCAGGAAATGAGTAAGACAGATTTTTTCCCGACACGCCCAGATTCGCACCCGATGATATATGCCTATGAAGAGAATAATCCTCTCTACCGAGGAATGCTCAAAATTGGCTATACAAAACACGATGTTGAGAGACGTATTGCTCAACAATATCCTACTATCCGCCCCGGCGGAAAACCGTATCGGATCGTCTTTGCCGAGTCTGCAATGCGCAACGACGGTTCTGCCTTTACTGACCACAATATTCATAGATACCTTCAAGCACGTGGAATCAAGCGTGTCGATGGTGAGTGGTTCAAATGCACGATTTCTGATGTTCGGGCTGCGTGGCTTGCAGTAAAGAACAGAACAGAAAATGTAGAGAATAGAACATTAGATTTCTCTATGCGCCCGGAACAAGAAGATGCTGTTACAAAAACTATGGCGTATTATAGGTCTACCGAAACCGAAAGCGCCGGACGCCGTCCGAAGTTCCTGTGGAATGCAAAAATGCGCTTTGGCAAAACCTTCGCTACGTATCAGCTTGCCAAGAGAATGGGATTCAAGCGAATTTTAATTCTCACCTTCAAGCCCGCAGTACAAAGTGCTTGGAAAGAAGATTTAAGTTCTCATATTGATTTTGAAGGATGGCAGTTTATCGCCAGATCTTCCGATCCCGGCCAAGGAAGCATTGATGTCCAGTACAGCAGAGCCGATAAGAACCGCCCCATCGTGTGTTTTGGCTCCTTCCAGGATTTCCTTGGTGTAGACAAAGGCACCGGTGGTATTAAGGCAAAAAATGAATGGGTACACACCGTAAACTGGGATCTTGTTGCCTTCGATGAATACCATTTCGGAGCATGGAAGGAAAATGCAAAGAAACTGTTTGAACACGAAGATGAGGATTTGTACGAGACAGAACTGGATGACTATGATCGTGCAAACGCCTGTGATGAAACCTTCCTTCCCATCACCACACGGTTCTATTTGTATTTGTCTGGAACACCTTTTAGGGCGTTAAATTCTGGCGAGTTCATCGAGGAACAAATTTATAACTGGACGTACTCCGATGAGCAACACGCTAAGGAAAATTGGGTGGGTGACGACAATCCCTACAGATCGCTTCCGCGCATGGTGCTTATGGCATATCAGTTGCCGGAAAGCATTAGAAAGATCGCAGAGCAAGGAGAGTTTGACGAATTTAACCTCAATACATTTTTTAAGGCAGAAGGCAACGGTAATGATGCCAAGTTTGTCTACGAAGAGTATGTCCAGAAATGGCTTGATTTGATTCGGGGTTCTTATATGGACACAGAGGCTGATAATTTGAAGCAAGGTAGCCAAAAGCCCCCTATGCCGTATTCGGACACAAAACTGATTCAGCTTTTGACACACACTCTCTGGTTTTTGCCCGATATTGCATCTTGCTATGCTATGAAAAATCTGCTTGCACAGCGTCAGAATGTTTTTTACCATGATTATAAGATTAATCTGTGTGCAGGAACAAAGGCTGGCGTTGGACTGGCAGCCGTAGCTCCCGTTCAAGAGTCGATGGACAATCCGTTGGAATCCAAGACTATTACACTCTCGTGCGGTAAACTGACAACGGGTGTTACTATTAAACCTTGGACTGGCATATTCATGCTACGAAACCTCAAGAGCCCAGAAACCTATTTCCAGGCGGCTTTCAGAGTTCAGAGTCCATGGGAGGTTGATGGCGATGTCATCAAGGAAGAATGTTATGTCTTTGATTTCGCAATTAATCGTGCCCTGAAGCAAATCGCCGATTATGGTTGCAGATTGAATATTGACGCAGCGGTTAGCCCCGAAAAGAAAGTCGAGGAATTTGTCAATTTCCTGCCAGTGCTTGCCTATGACGGTAACGGCATGAGGCAGATTAACGCCGCTGAAATACTGGATTACGCAATGTCCGGCACATCTGCTACGCTTCTTGCACGGCGTTGGGAAAGCCCCCTCTTGGTTAATGTTGATAACGACACATTGACAAGACTGATGGGCAATAAGCAGGCTATGGATGCCCTAATGAGCATTGAGGGCTTTAGAAGCCTGAACCAGGATATTCAGACAATCATTAATAAATCGGAGAAAGTAAAGGAAGCCAAGAAGAGTAAAGACTCCCTCACCTCCGCAGAGAAAAAGGAACTCAATGAGGAGGAGAAGGAATATAAGAGCCTTCGTAAGCAAATCCAGGAAAAACTGTTGAAGTTTGCAACACGAATTCCTGTTTTTATGTACCTTACCGATTACCGAGAGGAAACGCTGGTTCATGTAATTACGAAGCTGGAACCCAACTTGTTTAAGAAGGTTACTGGTCTGTCGGTGGAAGATTTTGAGTTGCTTGTATCTTTGCACGTTTTTAACGGCGATCTTATGAATGATGCCATTTACAAGTTTAAGCGTTATGAAGATACAAGTCTTCGCTACACAGGTATTGACCGTCACGCGGGTCAAGATATTGGTGGTTGGGATACTATTATGGAGCGCGAGGACTACGATCACTTGTTTGCACAACCTCAAAGCTATATAGAACCGACATCTACAACTGCAGCTCCTGTAAGCGAACAAGTGCCTGTGTCTGCAAAGAAGCCGATCTCCACCTTTGCACCTGGGCAGTCAAAACCGCCTGCTTCATTTAAACCCGGTGTAACAACCGCAGCACCGGCACAGCAAAGTGCCAAGGCGACCCCACCAGCATCTGGGCAGACTAACAAACCCGAGGCCAATATTGAGGTTTCCGTGGGTTCTGTTGTGGTTCACAAAGTGTTTGGTGAAGGTACAGTAACGCAATTGGATAAGGTTCTGAAGCACATTCGGGTAGCTTTTGCTAAAGACGAAAAGACCTTTATTTTCCCGGACGCATTCAAACAAGGTTTCTTGAGAACGAAGGGATAAACAGGTGATTATATGGCGAGACGCAGAAAAAGTGTGTTGTCTATTCTCTTGGGCACACCAAGCAAAAGGAAGTCAAAAGGTTTTTTCGGAACATTGTTAGAAGGTCAACGGCGTACAGAAAAAAGGAATGTGCCGGGATCTAAGAGAAAGAAGTAAACAAAAGGAGGTCAACACCGTGAAGCAATACACATGGGATGAGTATTACGAAAAATTCTATGATTGGGCAGAAAGCACCCAGGTGCGTAATCTGTCGGGGTTGACCTCCCTTGGTACTGCGGATGAGGTTGGCGAAATCATCATCGAACTGCAGGTCAATGTTCCTGCCGCCAACCGTCTTCTGCGTAAAGCCGTGGAAGCAAAATTGGCTTTTTCTGCTTCAGACCTTATAGAGTTCCTGTGCATCAATGATATGGCTTTGGCTACTGCTGCCCTTTATAATTCTGTCAGCAGACTAACCTCTGAAGATATGGAAGATTTATATGGAGTTGCCGAAGACGATGACATTATCAAAATATGCTCGGAACATAATCTGACTCTACCGGAAGATTTACGGGAAGAGGAAGAATACGAGGATGAAGAGGAAGAAAGCGAAGAAGAACCTCTTGATGAGGTAAACATCTATGTTGATGACTTTGTACCGGAGTCTCCCGCTCCGAAGTTAGGTTTTTTCGGCACACTCGCTGCTATTTTTGCAGGAGCGAGTGCCGGAGCATCCTCTAACCGAGGCGGAAGGCACAACGGGAGATGCAACGGCGACTGCGCCCACTGTCCGCCTCACTATGGCTATCGTTACGGCCGTTGGTATTACGGTCATGACCATGTACA
Source organism: Bacillota bacterium (assembly GCA_030529015.1). Classification (GTDB taxonomy): domain Bacteria; phylum Bacillota; class Clostridia; order Peptostreptococcales; family Anaerovoracaceae; genus Lentihominibacter. The sequence goes on from JAUMXT010000062.1 coordinate 8,884, forward strand.
CGGTTGTGAGTTTGGTGGCAATAAAGGTAGCGGCAGTATGGATTAAGGAGGTCGCCCATGTTCGGACGAAAGAAAAATGCATCCGAGCCTGTATATGATGTAACACAGAAAATAAAAAAGACCTGGTGGGGAGGTACAAAACTCGTACCCACCACCAAGTCCGAACAACGCAAAATGAAAGCTGAAATTCTGAAACGCAATCCCAAGGCTGTCTTTTTTGACAGCAAGGCAAAGAAAGAAAAGGAACTGGAATGGATTGACCGTGTTGAGGAGTTTGACGCTTTTATGAATGACTGACAGGTGGTTTTATGACTTGTTGTTTCTTTGGGCATAAAGATAGTCCGCCAGAAGTCAAATCCATTCTCCACTCTACGGTTGAGGATTTGATTTGCTCTGGCAAAGCTGACAGCTTTTTGATCGGAAATCATGGTGCCTTTGATAGTATGGCTCTTTCTGTGCTGCGTGATGCAAAGAAAGAGCATCCAGAGATTACCTATAATGTAGTCCTCGCCTATATGCCGGGTCACAAAGAAGAGTATAACTATGTTGATCCGATGGAGACGGTGTATCCAGAAGGGCTTGAAAATGTACCGCCGCGATTTGCTATTTCATGGAGAAACGATTGGATGCTCAAAGAGTCCCAAGTGGTAGTGTGCTTTGTGCGCCATTCGATGGGAGGCTCCGGCAAATTTATGGAAAAGGCTATACGACAAAAGAAGGAAGTTATAAATTTGGCAGAGTGAGAAGCTACAGCATTTTTACAATGAAACTTTTCCTCTGACAATGAAACTATTCCAATCACGCTGAAACTATTCCGAGGTAAAAGTTTCAGCGTGATTTCTTTTGGGGCAAAAAGCCGACATCGAATACACGCTGAAACTGCATCGCAGACAACACAATGAAACTTACCTAAAAACAAAAAAAGCCGAAAACCCCTGTGCTACAAGGATTTTCGGCAAAAGAATAAGCACTACAGTTTCAATACCAATGGTATCCAAATTGTAGTGCTTATTTGGTATGCCCGACAAGATTCGAACTTGCGACCT
>JAUMXT010000063.1 GCA_030529015.1 Bacillota bacterium
CAGAGTTTTGCGACCGCATGATCATGTCAGGATCAAACCTGGAAACATGTGAACATTTTTGCGAAGAAATAGAAAACGTAGTGGTTGGCAAAATTGAAAAGATAGAAAGACACCCTGATGCAGATAAGCTGGTAGTATGTCAGTTGAATGTGGGCAAGGAAGAACCGGTACAGATCGTAACAGGCGCACCAAATGTATTTGAAGGTGCTTATGTCCCTGTTGCTCTTCATAAGAGCAGAATCCCGGGTCCTCTTCACGGTAAGGCTAAGGAAGAAGGCGGCACAAAAATCACTAAAGGCAAGCTGAGAGGTGTTGAATCTTTCGGTATGCTCTGTTCAGCAGAAGAACTGGGCTTTGAAGACAAAGTGGTTCCCGTAGCTCACAAAGAAGGCATCTGGATTCTCGAAGAAGAATATGAACCGGGAATGGATTTCGCAGAAGCGCTCGGTCTGAAGCAGGCTGTAGTAGACTTCGAAATCACTCCTAACAGACCTGATTGCTTGGCAATGGTAGGTATGGCAAGAGAAGCATCAGCTACTTTTGACAGACCTTTCACATATCCTAATATTGAACTGGAAGAAGCTGGCGAAAAGGAAGCAAAGGACTTCGTATCAGTAGAAATCAGAAATCCTGAAAGCTGCAAGAGATACGTTGCCAGAGTTGTGACTGATGTTAAGGTTGAGCAGTCACCTTGGTGGCTTCAGAAGAGACTGATGTATGCAGGCATGAGACCTATCAATAACATTGTTGATATCACTAACTTTGTTATGCTGGAATATGGTCAGCCTATTCATGCTTTTGATATAAATCAGGTAAAGGGCAGCAAAATCATTGTAGAAAATGCTGCAGATGGCGATAAGTTCACTACTCTCGATGAAAATGAAAGAGAAATGTCCAAAGACATGCTGATGATCAAGGATGCTGAAAGAAGCATCGCGATCGCAGGAGTTATGGGTGGTCTCAATTCAGAAATCGAAGAAGATACAACTACTATCATCATAGAATCAGCCAACTTCAACGGAGACAGCGTAAGAGCTACATCCAAGCAGCTGACTTTGAGAACCGAAGCTTCATCAAGATTTGAAAAAGGCATCGATCCTAATCTCTGTGAAGCTGCTGCTGACAGAGTATGTAAGCTGATTGAACTGGTAGGTGCAGGTAAAGTATGCAAGGGAAGCGTAGATGTATATCCTAATCCTGAAACTGCGAAAACTATCAACATCAGAGTAGACAGAATAAACAAGGTACTGGGAATCGAACTTGGCCGTGAGGAAATGGTAAAAATCCTCGAAGGTCTTGAAATCAAAGTTGCAGGCGATGGAAACATCATGACTGTGACTCCTCCGACAGTAAGACAGGACCTGCTGGAAGAAGAAGATTACATTGAAGAGGTAGCAAGAATCTACGGATATGACAACCTGCCTGTAACTCTTCCTAAGGGCAACAACGAATCAGGAAAGTCAAGAGAAAGAGCTCTCAGAGACATGGCAAGAGAAGCGCTTTGCAGTATGGGACTCAATGAAATCCAGACTTATTCATTCGTAAGCCCTAAGGGCGTAGATAACGTAAGAATAGGCGAAGATTCATGGGAAAGAGCTTTCGTTAAGTTGATAAATCCGCTTGGCGAAGAAAACTCGGTAATGAGAACTATCCTTACGCCGAACATGATGGAAGTTCTGGCAAGAAACTATTCAAGAAATATTGATACAGTTAAGGCTTTTGAAATAGGCAATACATTTATGGATAATCCATATAGCCCTGAAAATCTGCCTGATGAACAGTATTCACTGTGCATTGGTATGTATGGTAAGGAAGAAGATTTCTACAGCCTCAAGGGTAATATTGTAGAACTTCTGAAAATCATGGGAATCAAAGATGTTCAGTTTGTTGCCGAATCGGAATACGGAGTATACCATCCGGGAAGATGTGCACGTATAGCAGTTCCGTCAGGAAGACCTGTACCGGAAGGTATGGAGCCTGAAACTGATGAACTTGGTATCATGGGAGAAATCCATCCGGACGTTGCTGAAAATTACGGCATGGACGGCATGAGAGTATACTGTTGTGAAATCATGTTTGATTCAGTAATCAGACATGCTGATACAAACATTGTATTTTCACCGCTTCCTAAGTATCCGTCAACTTCAAGAGACATAGCACTCCTTGTAGATGAAGATATGGAAGTCGGCAAGATAGAAGCTGTCATTAAAGCAAATGGCGGCAACATCCTCGAAAGCGTTAAATTGTTTGACGTTTACAGAGGTAAACAGGTAGAGGAAGGCAAGAAGAGCGTTGCCTTTGCACTCGTATACAGAGACGCAGAAAAGACATTGACAGACGAAGACGTAGCAGAAGTTCATGACAAGGTACTGGAGGCTCTTAAGGAAAAATTAAACGCTGTTTTGAGAGAAATGTAGGAGAGGTTTAATGGAAAACAACAGAGTAAAGGTAAAAATCTACGGTCAGGAATATGTTATAGCCGGTGATATGTCTAGAGAAGACATAATAAAGATCGCAGCATATGTGGACAATAAGATGATGGAAATCACAGAGGCTGCGAAGATGGCAGGAGGAGTACCTTCCAACATCGCTGTTCTCTCTGCTGTTAACATTACAAGCGAGCATTTTAAAATGCTGGAAGAGATGGAAGATATCAAGAGAATGAACATCCAGCTTGAAAAAGATGCGCAGCATTATGTTCAGCTCTGGGATGAATCAAAAAAGAACTATATGGAGTACAAAGAAGAAACTCAGGCAATAGTTCTTCAGAAGGATGAACTGATGGGACAGCTTAGACAGAGAGACCTTGAGATCCAGCAGCTGAAACTGTCTGCAGAAGCAGCTAAAACTCAGGCTCAGGCAGGCATGGAAGAAATGATCAAAGAAATCGAAGATAAGTGCAGAGAACTCGAAAACAGTTTCTTCGATCTTCAGATGGAAAATCTCCAGCTTAAGCGAGAAGTGGAAAGATATAAGAACAACGGATAATATTTCATGAAAGCAAAGACGTTAAGTGTTTTAGAGTATAATAAAATAATAGAACAGCTTATCGAACAGGCCGGCTCAGAGATGACTAAAAAAGTTATTTCTGAGCTGAAGCCTTATAATGATGTGTCTGAAATAAGAGACTCTCAGGCGGAAACCACGGAAGCAGTAAGGCTCATAACACATAAGGGGCCATTACCGGTCGGTGGTTTTTATGATATTGAGGAAAGTGTTTCTTTTGCCAGAAAAGGCGGCACACTTACGATGGCACAGCTTCTCAAGATACTTTATAACATGAAGACGGCAGACCGTATCGTGTCATTTTTGAAGGGTGATATCCCTGAGATCCCTATAATCTGTTCAATCGCAGAGCTGCTGGAGGTCCACAAAAGACTGGCAGACGAGATAGACAGATGCATACTTTCCGAGGACGAGATGGCTGACAATGCCAGCTCGGAACTTAGAAGCATAAGACGTGCCAAGGCGCGTCAAAGTGAGGCTCTTAAAGCCAAGATGAGCCATATGATCAATTCTGCAGATAACAAGACGATACTGCAGGATTCAATAGTTACTATGCGTAACGGACGTTATGTTATCCCGGTCAAGCAGGAACACAGAGGAAGAGTTCCCGGCATTGTTCACGACCAGAGCGGAACAGGTGCGACGCTGTTTATTGAGCCGCAAGCCATTGTTAATTTAAACAATGAGCTCAGGCAGCTGGAACTTGACGAGAAGGCTGAAATCAACAGAATACTTGCAGAGCTTTCAGAAGGTGTGTCAGAAGTGTACCATGGTCTTGTTAACAATCAGAAGCTGCTTTTGGAACTTGATATGTTCATGGCGAAGGGCAGACTCAGTATAGCAATGGACGGTGAGGAGCCTGACATAAATGACAGCGGGATACTTGATTTGAAATTGGCAAGGCATCCATTGATAGATCCTAAGAAAGTGGTGCCTGTTAATATAAAACTAGGCGAGAACTACGGAACATTGGTAGTTACAGGGCCTAATACAGGCGGTAAGACAGTTACGCTTAAGACTGCGGGACTGCTTTCTCTGATGGCACAGACAGGACTGCATATACCTGCGGCCATAGGCAGTACAATGCCTGTATATAACAACATTTTTGCAGACATCGGTGATGAGCAGAGCATTGAGCAGAGCCTTTCTACATTCTCATCTCATATGACGAATATTGTGGGAATTGTCGAAGAAGCCGGAGCGGGAAGCTTGGTGCTGCTTGATGAACTTGGTGCAGGCACGGACCCTACAGAAGGCGCAGCACTTGCAATTTCCATTTTGGAAAGACTGGCCTCATCAGGAGCAGGCATTATCGCAACCACTCATTACACCGAACTTAAGAAATACGCTATATCTACTCCGGGCGTGCAGAATGCGTCCATGGAGTTTGACGTAGATACATTAAGTCCGACATACAGACTTACTATAGGTATCCCGGGCAAATCAAATGCCTTCGAGATATCGCATAAGCTGGGACTTTCAAGAGAAATAACAGATCGTGCCAAGACGCTGCTTGAAGCAGGTGATATAGCTTTTGAAGACGTCATCACATCTCTCGAAGAAGATAAACGAATAGCTGAAGAAGAACGCGACGAGGCTATTATGATCAACATCGAGATGAAGCGTCAGAAGGAAGAGCTGGAAAAGAAGACTAAAAAGTTTGAGCAGCAGAAAGAACGTGAGATGGAAAGAGCACGCGAGCAGGCTCGCGACATCATCCGTGAAGCCAAGGAAGTCGCTGCAGAAGTTCAGGAAGAGCTTAAGGCGCTTGCAAAGCTGGAAAGCATGGGTGAGAGAAATCTCAGGTTCGATCAGGGCAGAAAACGACTTCGAGAAATCGAAAAGAAAAACAGAAGCACCATCAAAAGAGAAACTAATGATAAGCCTGTAGATCCTGAGCAGCTGTCTCTGGGTGACAGAGTCAAGATTTTGACACTTGACCAGAACGGTGAAATCGTAACTCTGCCTGATGATAAAGGAAATCTTCAGGTTCAGGTGGGCATGATGAAGATAGGCGTTAAGCTTCGAGATATAATGCTTATAGACCAGCCGAAGCCTAAAAAGAAAGCTAAATCCACAAGATACGGCAGCCTTTACAAACAAAAATCTCAAAACATCTCAACCTCTGTGGATGTCAGAGGAAAAAACCTTGACGATGCAGTAATGGATGTGGAAAAATATATAGATGACGCTTTTATCTCAGGGCTTGAAGAGATAACGGTCATACATGGCAGAGGTGAAGGAATCCTTCGCAAAGGGCTGCAGGACATGTTTAAGCGTCATAAGAACGTCAAGAGCTTCCGCAAGGGAGGATATAACGAAGGTGGAGACGGTGTTACCGTCCTTAAACTTAAATAAATACAAGGAGAAATAACATGATCAGCTACAAAGAAAAGATCGCGGAGATATTAGCTCCACAGATTGAAGGTCTTGAAAAAGAAGAAATCATAGCAATGATAGAAACACCGGCAGATAACAAGATGGGCGACTATGCGTTCCCTTGCTTTAAGCTGGCTAAAATATTAAGAAAGGCACCTCCGATGATAGCAAAGGGTATTGCAGAAGCTATCGGAGAAAACGAAGCTTTTGATAAAGTAGAGCAGGTTAATGCCTATGTTAATATGTTTATTTCCAAGACTGACTTTGCCAAGGAAGTAGTGGGAGAAGCAGTAGCTAAAGAAGACGATTACGGAAGAAGTGAAATGGGCGCAGGCAAGAAGGTAATAGTTGAGTATTCTTCACCTAACATTGCTAAGCCTTTCCACATCGGACATATCAGAAGTACAGTAATAGGTAACTCTATTTATAAGATTTATGACTTCCTCGGATATGATGCTATGAGAATCAATCACCTGGGTGACTATGGTACCCAGTTCGGTAAGATGATCTGTGCGTACAGAAGATGGGGAAATAAAGAAGACGTTATCAAAGAACCTATCAAGACTTTACTCGCATACTACACTAAGTTCCATGAAGAAGCGGAAAACGATCCTTCACTGGAAGACGAAGCAAGAGCTATCTTCACTAAGCTTGAAAAGGGCGAGCCTGAAGAAGTTGAACTTTGGCAGTGGTTCAGAGACGAAAGTCTTAAGGAATTCAACAGAGTATATGACATGCTGGGAATCGAGTTTGACTCATATAACGGCGAAAGCTTCTATTCCGACAAGATGCCGAGATTCGTTCAGGAACTGGCTGATAAAGGAATCATGGAAGAAGACAAGGGTGCTAATATCGTAAGACTTGACGATTATAATCTGCCACCTGCACTGATCACTAAATCTGACGGCTCAACTCTGTATATCACAAGAGATATTGCAGCAGCAGTATACAGAAAGGAAACTTACGATTTCCATAAGAACATTTATGTAGTAGCTTCACAGCAGAATCTGCACTTCCAGCAGTGGATACAGATCGTTGAAATGCTGGGCTATGAATGGGCAAGAGACTGCGTTCATATCCCGTTCGGACTTGTTAGCCTTGAAGAAGGAACTATGTCAACAAGACAGGGCAGAGTAGTATTTTTAGAAGATGTTCTCAACAGAGCTGTTGAACAGACTAAGCAGATTATCGTAGATAAGAATGTAAACACTGAAAATATCGACCAGACAGCTAAGGACGTAGGTATAGGTGCAGTAGTCTTCAATGAACTTTCAAACTACAGAATCAAGGACTACGTATTCTCATGGGATAAAGTTCTTAACTTTGAAGGAGAAACAGGTCCATACGTTCAGTATACTCATGCCAGAGCATGCAGCATCCTGAGAAATGCAGGAGAAGAAGCTGTTGCAAAGGCACGCGAAGGTTTTGATCCTCAGTACATCACAGGCGAAAGCGCACACAAGCTGATCACGCTTATTTACGAACTGCCTGAGGTTATCGTGGAAGCAGGAGAAAAGTACGAACCATCAATCGTAACAAGACATATAGTAGACATCGCTCAGGGCTTCAATAAGTTCTACCATGATGAACATATCCTGGTTGATAATGAAGATGAAAAGGTTGCAAAGCTCGCGCTCGTTATAGCTGCAAAGGCTGCTATAAAGAACGGTCTGAGACTTTTGGGAATGAATGCGCCTGAGAAAATGTAGGAGGGGTTAGATGAGATACGAAGGAGATATATATAGACCGCCCAGCGAAGCGTACAGCCTGCTGGTTCAGGTAACTATAGGCTGTACACATAACAAATGCACGTTTTGCAAGATGTTCAAGAACAAAAAGTTCAGAGTGAGAGCTTTGGAAGAGGTGCTTGAAGATCTGGCTTGGGCAAGAAAAACATACAGAAGAGTAGAGAGAATGTTCCTCTGCGACGGCGACGCACTTGCTCTTTCCAATAGAAGGCTGATGCCTATTCTCGAATACATCAAGGAAAATTTCCCTGAGTGTGAAAGAGTAACTATTTACGGCAGAGCCAACGACGTAAACAAGAAGACAGAAGAAGAAATGAAGGAACTTTTTGATGCAGGTATCACGATGGTTTATATCGGTGCCGAATCAGGAAGCGATGAAGTTCTTAAGGCTGTAAACAAGGGTGTTACAAGACAGGAACTGATCGATGCCGTAAGAAAAATCGAAGATTGCGGTATGCAGGCTTCAGTAACATTTATTTCAGGTCTTGCAGGTAAGGATGGCTGGGAAGATCACGCTATCCAGACAGGTACTATGATCACAGAAATGAATCCGTCATATGTGGGCCTGCTCACTTTGATCGTAGAACCGAACGTACCGATGTATGACGATATCCAGTCAGGTAAGCTGAGACTGCTGTCACCTGAAGAGGTTATGGAGGAAACTCTGCTTATGCTGGAGCATACAAACGTTGAAAAGACATGTGTTTTGAGAAGTAATCACGCATCAAACTACGTATCCTTAAGAGGCGACCTGCCACAGGATAAAGAAAAGATGATGAATCAGCTTAGAACTGCAATGAACAATAAGGATATGTTTAAAAACGAATTGTTCAGAGCTTTATAAGGGGGACGAAATGGCAAACGTATTAAGCGGTATTTCCCAGAGCATGGGAATAACAAGAACAGTGGAAAGACCTTGGGAAGAAAGGGACATTCAGCTTAGAGAAGACCGTATTGGTAAGTACTTTAAAAAGTATCTCAATAAGTTTGTTTTTGCTGAGTTTTCCGAAGAATTTATGGCTAAGTCCAAGGTAGGACACCTTATGAAGGGAGTTCCTATTCCGCTCAGAAAGAAGGAAGTTAAGGAATTTGCCGGAGGTGAAGGAATAGATTTCCTCGTGCTTGCAGAAAATATGGCATGGGTTATGGGCTGCGATCCGCATTTTAAGTATACTAAGGATTATGTGGCTATCCTCAGCAAGCTCTATAACCGTAAGCTGGAAGAAGGTATTCTGAAAAAGGGAAGAGACGCTGCTGAAATCGGTGAAATGGATTACGCATGCATCATGTTCAGAGCGACACTTTGCATCAACAAGGAATACCTGCACGGTATGTACTCATATGCGAGAGCATGCAGAGCTATGTATCTGGCAAGCAGAAACGAAGAGTATGTAGGTCGTTTTAAGGCTGAAGCTTTAGACTGGTTTGAACTGGTAACAGAAGCACATCCTAGATTTGCCAACGGATATTATTATCTTGGTTATGCGTATCTTAATTTAGGCCTTTATGCCAAGGCAGATCTGGCATGGAGAAACTTCCTTAAGTTCAGTAGAAACGGTAAGGATAAGAAAGAAATAAGAAATCGTATCATCCAAATCGAAGAACCTGTGCAGATCGAAGCAGGATGTAATCATATCTTAGCAGGAAGAATAGATGAAGGAATGCCTATCTTAGAGCACTTCGCAACTACTAAGTTTGAAGACTGGTGGCCGCTTCATTATTATCTGGGCGTAGGCTATGAACAGATGGGTCAGAGAGACGATGCTATTATCTCCTTCAAGAGAGCACTTCAGCTTAACGGAAGTCATCTCGAATCCATGAAGGAACTTCTCAAGATGTATGAAGAAGACGATGATAAAGCAAACATCAAGAAGTACTCAGAAAAGATCAAGATGGTAGAAGCAGGAATCGAAGCAGACAGACAGAAGAATCTTAAGGCCATCGAAGAAGAAGATAAGAGACTTCAGGAAGAAGAAGCTAAGGCTATCGAACCTGAACATATCGACGAGCCGGATACAGCAGATAGCGATGCTGAAGATGACGGCAGAGGCGAAGGAAAAGAAAAGAAAAAAATCGTTAAAAGACTAGGCAAAAAATAATAAAATTTAGGTTGACACTCGTTGCGTAGTGGTTTATAATACTATTTGTCGCGATAAGAGACAACCTAATGTTCCGAGGTAGCTCAATGGTGGAGCAACCGGCTGTTAACCGGTAGGCTGTGGGTTCGAGCCCCACCCTCGGAGCCATTTTTTTTCTAAGGCTCGTCTTTAGAGAAATTGCCGGAGTGGCGGAATTGGCAGACGCACAGGACTTAAAATCCTGCGATCCTTACCGATCGTACCGGTTCGACCCCGGTCTCCGGCACCAATTTATGGAGACTGGAATAAATAAGTCCTAAACGCCATACAATATAATATGATGACGCGGGGTGGAGCAGTTGGTAGCTCGTCGGGCTCATAACCCGGAGGCCGCAGGTTCAAATCCTGTCCCCGCAACCAAGAATAAAACAATCGTCCCAAAGGGGCGATTTTTTTATTCTTCTGGATATGGTGAGGATTTGAACCTACGGAGTAGGTGAAAAAGACTGCGCATTTTCCCAAAGAGCCGGAGGTGATTTGCCGGAAAATGCGACAGCGAAGGGAGCTTGCTGAATGTAAGCAAGCGACTGTAGGAGTGATTCGGCGAAGCCGAAGAACGTTGTCCCCGCAACCAAGAATAAAACAATCGTCCCAAAGGGGCGATTTTTTTATTCT
>JAUMXT010000185.1 GCA_030529015.1 Bacillota bacterium
TTTCTCAGATCTTCAAGACATGTAGCGCTTACGGTATTACATGCTATCACTATCATTTTAACGTCATTCTTAACCAGAAAATCCGCTATTTCAGCAGAGAAGTTCTTGATTGTCGATATCGCCTTCGAACCGTACGGCGTTCTGGCAGTATCTCCGAAATATATTATTTTTTCGTCCGGTAATTTTTTCATTAGGTACGGTATGCATGTAAGTCCGCCGAGACCCGAATCAAAAAAACCTATAGGTCTGTTATCCATTAAGATGATAATCCTTTCGTTTTTATGTTATACTAGTATAGATTGATTTAAATTACGATTTGCAATTATAAATGATTGGCATACTTAACTTTAATATTATACAATAAATACAGCTTAAAGTAAATTATCGGAGGTAAATTATGGGGTCAAAAGAATTAAAAACAAGGGATCAGATTGATAAAAAATATAAGTGGAATATCAAAGCGATGATTTCTGATGAATCATCCATCGATTCGGAGCTTGAAAATATAAAGAAACAAGCCGAGTCTTATGCAAAGGAATTCGCAGGTCATCTTACAGAAAGCGCTGATATCCTTCTGGACGCATACAAAAAAAGAGATGATATCTGGAGAAGCTTGGAAAACATCTACGTTTATTCGCGCATGCGAAGAGATGAAAACAATGCCGAAAGCAAATATCAGGCAATGAGCGATAAATGCGGTGCGGTTATTGCTGCAGTATCAGCTTCCATGGCATTCTTTACACCTGAAATGCTTGATGCTTCCGATGATGTGATTCTCGGATACATCGATGAAAACGATGGCCTTAAGGAATATGCTTTCGCTATAAAAGACACTTTACGTCAGAAAGCTCACATTTTAACAGAAGCTGAAGAAAACATTTTGGCTCAGATGAGCGAAATCAATAAATCAACTAATGATATCTTCACAATGTTAAACAACGCAGATATCAAATTCGCATCTATTACTGACGAAGACGGTGATACTGTTGAAGTAACACATGGTAACTATATCAAATTCATGGAAAGCCATAACAGAAACGTCAGAAAATCAGCTTACGATGCTATGTATGATTCCTACAAGGAACTGATCAATACAATAGCTACAACTTATAATTACAATACTAAAACAGATGTTATCGGTGCCAGAATAAGAAAATATGATTCAGCAAGAGCCGCTGCCCTTTCCGGTGATAACATACCGGCAGAGGTTTACGATAATCTTGTTTCTGTAGTCAACGACAATCTCCCTGCTATGCATAGATATGTTGAACTGAGAAAGAAACTTCTCGGCGTTGACAAGATGTACATGTATGATATGTACGTTCCGTTGATAGAACTGCCTAAAACCAACATCCCATACGAAGAAGCTCTCGATATGATGAGGGCGGGACTTGCGCCTTTGGGAGAAGAATATATTGCTAAAATGAACAAGGGCCTTGAAGAAGGCTGGATCGATGTATACGAAAACAAAGGTAAAACAAGCGGCGCGTACAGCTTCGGAAGTTATGACAGCTTCCCTTATATCCTGTTGAACTACACCGATACTTTAAAGGATGTATTTACAATCGTTCATGAGATGGGACATTCCATGCATTCAAGATATACCAGAGACAATCAGCCGTATATCTATGGCAGTCATTCTATCTTCACTGCTGAAGTAGCTTCTACAGTCAACGAATCATTGCTTATGCAGCACCTTCTCAATACGAATGACGATATTGAAATGAGAAAGTACCTGCTTAACCTGCATCTTGAAGAGTTCAGAACCACTCTCTTCAGACAAACAATGTTTGCAGAATTCGAAGATATAACTCATGAAGCTATCGAAGCAGGTCAGGTTTTGACTGCCGACTGGATGTGCGAACAATATGAGGCTCTTAATACTAAATATTATGGCCCTGCTGTTGAAAAAGATGATACAATAAGATATGAATGGGCACGAATCCCTCATTTCTACAATGCATTTTACGTTTACAAGTACGCTACAGGTTATTCGGCAGCTACTGCTATTTCAAACAAGATACTTGCTGAGGGCAAATCTGCTGCTGAAGATTATATCAGCTTCCTGAAAACAGGAGAATGCGACTACCCTATCGAGCTTCTTAAGATCGCAGGTGTTGACATGAGTACACCTGAACCGATTGTTAAAGCAATGGATGCATTTAACGCGTTGCTCGATGAATTTGAAAAATTGATTTAACCTTGTCTAATACGACCGGAGAAAAAAATGAAAAAGAAATTTATAAGCATTTTTACAAACAAT
>JAUMXT010000186.1 GCA_030529015.1 Bacillota bacterium
ATGCTAAGTTATCGGAGCATTCAAGGGCAACCTATGCCTTTACAAGAAGCGAATTGGAAACTATGGTAGAGTACGACTCTTTGCGTATTCTGGCTCAGTTCTATCGCCACATGGATGTAAAGCATAAGCAGCTCATCTGCGATGTTGTTGAAAAGCAGTATGGGTTGGAGGATGTTGTGCGCCTGTTTGAAACCGATATGCAAAGCGATGAACTGCTTTATGTGCCGGTTTCCTGCAGACTGATCGACAGAACCGCAGAGCGTAATGTTGCTGCGTTCCTTTTTGCTGCACTCTTTGAGGCAACTAAGGAGGCCACCTTAGACCATTGGGATAAAAACAATTCCTTCTCTAATTATCTTGCTGTTATGAACGCCGCATATTTCCAAGCTATTGCTAATCTGACGCACCAGCGCGGAAAATATATGCTTCTCTTGCAGACACACTACTCTGTCAAGAACTATATCTCTCTTGTCGATAAGCTCCTTGCCGATGTGGACTACTCCGTGCTTGAGCGCATGATCGAGCAAACTCGTGATGCGGATATGCCGGCAGTAACCATGGAAGACTGCAATCTCGTTGTCAACGAAATGGAGAGAATCCGCCATAAGTACGCTCCCAAGCAGCCCGAAATGATTGCTGGCTTGGAGTACATTAAGGAGCGCACTGGTATCTATCCCCACATGAAGAAAGACATCGAGGGCTTCGAGTGTTTCTTCTGCATGGCGAAAAACCAAATCGACGAATATATCATTGTTTATCAGCGGGAAACCCGTCTTAGTCAGATCATTGATGATGAACAGCGATGGCATGATTTCCAGAAGAGCCTCTACTACGCCCATATTCCGGATGGCAAGAGCAGCCGGATGGTTTATATCATCTACATACTTGACGGTGATTCCAGTAATATTCCGATTCAGACCATTGAAAGCAACCGTACCTTCGGCAGAAAGTATGTCTTTACCGAAGAAGAAACGGTCACTTTTATCAACGGCATTGTAAAAACCTCCAGCGATGAGACTGCAGCGGTTTCGCCCGTCCAGGAGTGGGATCGCATCCTTCGCGAAGTCCATCTTACCGGCTGCTTGACCGAAGCATACTCCGCAAAGAAAGTAAACGCATATCTTGATGGACAGCGATTTGATGCAGACTATATCTCCGATGAAGAATATAGCGCTGCAGCAGCTGGCAAAATCCCGAAAGTTAAATGGGTTAAGTCTCTTGATACATCGGGCTTTAGAGATTTCTGCTTCGATGATGCAGAAATGGACTTTGGCCAGATCAACCTGTTCTTTGGCTCCAACGGCTCCGGTAAAACCTCCGTTCTTGAGGCTATCGAATATGCTTTGACTTGCGATGTAAGACGAGTAAAAGATTTTAAGGTGAAGATGCCGTCTACCTCGTATCCGACTATTAAAATCTACGATACCGAGGCAGGTGTACATAGCTTTAATCCCGCTTTCTCTAAAAAGTATGCAAAAGAAATTGAGCGTGTTTGGTATGGCGTTCCTGCAGGACGAACCAAGACCAATCTGAACGATAACTTTAATCGGTTCAATTCCTTCGATTCCGAAGCAGCATACAAATTCATTCATTCTTCTGACAACGATGCCGATGGATTTGCCACGATGTTTGGCAATCTCATGTTCGGTGAAACTGTTGTTGGTTACGAGAAAAAATGGCAGCGTTTTAAGAAAGCCTTTGATGATCTCTACTCCGAACTGCGTGAGACATTAAGCAATGCCCGCTCTATGAAGGTTCTCTATGAACAGTCGCTCAAAAGCAAGAAAACCGCTGTCCATTCCGAAGAAATAGAAAAGCTTGTGCGCTTGCTTGCACTTAAAGGCCGTGCTTCTCTCCCATCCGCACAGATGGAAAGATACCCGAAGTTGAAAGAAGAACTGCTTATTGTGCGGAAGTACATTGAGTATCTGCAGAAATGCGCAGGAGAAGGTGTTACTTTCGCTGCTGTCGATACTCACATTGCTAACAGTAAAACCCAAAGTGCCAAGTATCAGCAGGACCGGAAAAAGAAGACGGATAAGATTGCTGAACTGGCAAGCGAAACGAGTGATCTTCAGCGAAAGATTTTTGAGGAGCGCAAAGCCACTCAAACGATCAATACCCGTCTTGAGAATATTAACACCACAATCAGCAACTGGAACATCGTACAGCGTGTTCTCGGTAATACCGAAACCCTTGCATTGGTCAACTCTCTGA
>JAUMXT010000007.1:0-14329 GCA_030529015.1 Bacillota bacterium
GTAACGCATAAAAATCCCCCTCTACTGGTTCGTCCAGTAAAGGGGGTACATATCAGGAAAACGAAGTCTTTCGCCTTCTTTTTTTTCGGACAAAAAACTATTCTTCTTTGATGTTAGCTTAATATACATAGTATATGGAGGTGAAACATGTCAAGGAAGCTGATGATACAAACATGTATTTGTTTACTGCTGATTACCGGTATTGCATTTATGAAAAATTCTCAGCTGGATATCATACAGACAAGCGCAGATGCCGTTTTGAACCGGATGTCAGTAAGCTATACGAAGGAAGATATTAAATACGTAGCGGATAAAGCTATAGACGTATTCAATGAGCTTACAGGCAAGCCTATTTACGGTGAGCCTATCGATAAGATTTATGAAGGCGATGAGACGCCGGTGTATGCTGTAGCAGGCGGCAGGATAACGGCAGTAGGAGAAAATGAAGAAATCGGTCGATACATTAGGATAACGCACGGTGATTCTTCTGAAAGTTTATATGGTAATCTAAATGATATAAAAGTTACAACTCCCGAAAATGTAAAAAAAGGACAAATAATAGGAACATACAGCGAAGCAATAGGAAGAGAATTTTATTATTCCTTTAAGGAATTTTGATAAGAATCGCAGCAATATTGTGGTATACTAGGAAGCGATATAGAATTCAGAGAAAGGCAGTAATCATGAATCATCCTGACAGACAAGAATGTGAAAGGCTATTAAATGAATATGCCACACCTGAACACGTAAAAAGACATTGCAGAGCAGTTGCCGAAACGGCGTGTAAAGTGGCGGAGGAATTAAATAAACACGGCTTCAGTTTAAATGTGCCACTCATTTTATCTGCGGGACTTTTGCACGATATAGCCAGAGTTGAAGACAGACACTGGGATGTCGGTGCAGAACTTATGGATAAGCTTGGATATGAACAAGAGGCTGCGATAATAAAAGTTCATATGACGTATTCACCGTTCTCGGACATTAGCGAGGTTACTGAAACAGACATGGTATGCCTGGGCGACAGGGTAGTTCTTGAAGACGAATATGTGGGTCTTGATAAGAGAATTGACTACGTTATAAACAAGGCAATCAAGAATGGCAATCCGCAAGCAGGAGCTATAATACGTGAAAAGAAGAAACAGACGAGAAAGTTTATTAATCAGATAGAAGAAGTCATCGGCTTCAGCCTTGATGACTTGATGAAAGGACAAGCATGAGAATAGATAAAGAACTTGATGCGATATTGAAGAAGGTTGAAAAGCCGGCTAGATATATAGGCGGAGAGGTAAACAGCGTAACAAAAGACCCGGAAAAAGTAGCTGTAAGAGTTGGCTTCGCATTTCCGGACACATACGAAATCGGCATGTCATATATGGGGCTGCAGATTTTATATAACATACTGAATAAGAATGAGGATATTTATTGTGAGCGTGTATTCGCGCCTGCAATGGATATGGAAGAATTGATGAGAAAAGAAGGCAGACAACTCTTCACTCTTGAAACATTCACGCCGGTAAAAGAACTGGATATTCTTGGCTTTACTCTTCAGTACGAGCTCTCATATACTAATGTTCTTAATATGCTTGACCTTGGCGGCATGCCGATTAGAAGCTGTGACAGAGGTGAAGAGTATCCTGTGATAATAGCCGGAGGTCCGTGTGCTTATAATCCTGAACCGCTCGCAGACTTTGTAGATGTATTTCTTATAGGTGACGGCGAAGAACTTTTAGAACAAGTATGTCTGGCCAAAAAAGAAACTAAGACCAAGGATGAATTCCTTAAGAAAATCAGCGCGTTTGACGGTGTTTATGTCCCTGCGTTCTATGAAGTTAAATATAACGAAGACGGTACTGTTAAGGCGTTTGAAAAATTATGGGATGGTGCACCTGACAAGGTGAGAAGAGCTGTTATCGAAGATCTCGATAAGGCGGAATTTCCTGTTAAGAACATAGTTCCGTTTATAGACACTGTTCACGATCGCTCTGTCGTAGAAACTTTCAGAGGATGTACGAGAGGCTGCAGATTCTGTCAGGCAGGCATGATTTACAGACCTGTAAGAGAACGTAAGAAGGAAACTGTCAGAAGTCTTGCAGAACAGCAGCTGGCAGGAACAGGACATGACGAGCTTTCGCTGCTTTCTCTTTCAACAAGCGATCACTCTTGCTTTGAAAAAATGGCTTTAGATTTAATGAAGATGTGCAAAGAGCAGAACGTTGCTCTTTCCTTACCATCTTTAAGGCTGGACTCTTTCTCTTTCAAGGTGCTTGAAGAGATTCAGGGATACAGAAAGTCCGGACTTACGTTTGCACCGGAAGCGGGAAGTCAGAGACTCAGAGATATTATCAACAAGAATATAACAGAAGAAGATATATACAGTGCCGTTGAACAGGCAATAGAGCTGGGATGGGAAACTATCAAGCTGTACTTTATGGCGGGCCTTCCGGGTGAAACTTATGAGGACCTTGATGGCATAGGTAAGATAGCTAAAAATATCATCGATATCAACTTCAGAGTCAGAGGTCGCAAGGGTGGCAGGTTTAGAGTTACTGCCAGCGTTTCAAACTTCGTACCTAAGGCACATACGCCGTTCCAGTGGGCAGCACAGGATACCCCTGAACAGTTCATCGATAAACATAATTATCTTACTAAGAAGCTGCATATCAAGGGAGTCACATTTAATTATCACGAAACCAAGACAAGCAGTCTCGAAGCTGTTTTTGCAAGAGGCGACAGAAGAGTAGGAAGGCTCCTCGAAAGAGCCCATCAGCTTGGATGTAAGTTCGATGGATGGACAGAGCATTATAATCACGACCTTTGGATGCAGGCTTTCGAAGAAACGAATACCGATATGGCTTTCTATAATTACAGAGAGAGATCTTATGAAGAAATTCTCCCTTGGGATATTATAGATCCGCTTGTTAGTCGTGAATTCCTTATGAGAGAAAACGAGAAAGCTAAGGCAGAACAGACTACGGCAGACTGCAGACAGGGCTGCGCAGGCTGCGGAATAAATAAGTATACTGAGTGCTTTAAGGGTGCTGAATTCAAGGAGGTGTCCAATGTTTAAGTATATATTGACATTTTCCAAGACAGGAACCATATGCTACACCTCACATCTTGATATGATGAAAATGTTCAAGAGGGTTTTTAAAAGGGCAGGAATAAAGCAGAGTTACTCTCAAGGCTTTAATCCGCATCCCAAGATGGGTTTTGCACAGCCGTTATCACTGGGATATTGGGGCATAAATGAGATGATGGAGTTTGAAACAGATGTCGAGTATGAAGCCGATTATCTGGAGAAAACCCTTAAACCGCTTATGCCGGAAGGAATAAGCATAATAAACTGTGAAGCTGCGGAGACAGGAGGAAAAACTCTTGCTGCGAAGACAGAAGCCGCAGAATATATCATAGCTGTGCCTTTGCATGAGCCTATGAAGGCAGATAAAGACCAAATCAAAGAAGCATATCTTGGACAGGATAAGATCATCACTTATAAAAAGCAGAAGAAAAAGAAGGAACTTGCAGAGGTAGACATCAAACCGATGATAAGAGACATGTCGTTTGTTGTCGAAGATGAGACCTTGTTTGTTACTGCGTTTTTAGATTCGGGCAGTAATTCAAACTTGAGTCCGGAGCTTGTGATCACAACACTGTTGGAAACTTTAAAGCTTGATACTAACAGAAGCGAGATTCAGGTAATGAGAAGAAAAATCTTTTTCACCGGCCAATAATTAATTGACAAATACTTCCAATATAGATAAAATTATCCATAAGGAGGTATTGGGGATGAAAGAGAGAATAATTGAGTTATGGAACAGCGAGAAGCTTAGAGATTTCGTTGAAGATAACAGAGATATGATAATAAAGGTAGCTGCAGCAGCATTGCTTGTTGTTGCTGCCTTTTTTGTTTTTATTTTTGTGAACGGCAGTGAGGAAGAGGCTTTGGCTGAAGAGAAAATAGTGACATCCGAAACTGAATCGGCGGGGCCAATGATCATGGTCGATATCGGAGGAGAAGTTAATGAACCAAAGGTAGTTGAACTTGAAGAAGGGAGCAGAGTAGAGGATGCGATAGTAGCCGCAGGCGGCGTAACCGATGAGGCTGATTTGACCAATATAAACAGAGCGGCATTTCTCAACGATGGAGACAAGATATTGATTCCGTCGTCTGAATCCGACGGAAATACAAGTACTGCTTATGAGACCGAAACGGGCAGTACAGGTTCCGGCAAGATAAATATAAATACCGCCGATAGCGAAGAACTCCAGACGCTTGATGGAGTAGGTCCCGTAACGGCGGAAAAAATAATAGATTACAGGGAAGAAAACGGACAATTCAGCTCGATAGAAGATATCAAAAACGTCTCGGGAATCGGAGATAAAACCTTTGAAAAATTAAAAGATGATATTACTACGACTTTTTAGACGTTTTATTGATATGAAGATATTTTTCTTTCGTAGCAAGACCGCCTCTGATATGTCTTTCCGCCTTGTTGTTGTCGAGAACTTCCTTGACTTCAGCTGCCAAGCCGGGATTTAGCTCCTGAAGTCTTTCGGTAATGTCTTTATGTACTGTAGATTTTGAAACGCGATATTTGGCAGCAGTACTTCTTACTGTTGCACCGGTTCTTATGATATAATCGGCAAGCTCTAAAACACGGTCTTCTATATAATCCTTCATAATGTGACAGTTCACCACCTTGATTTAGATTAACTTTATCAGTTAAGACAATATATGAAGAGCAGGCAAGAAATATACTTCATTAAGTTGACTATTGAACAAGGTTTTCGGTGTAAATTTCATTGATAGTGGCAAAACTATAAGAAACTTGATAAAATGAAGGGAGATAGTGTCATCGAAGTAGGAATAGATTTAGGAACTGCAAACGTTCTGATTTGTGTTGAAGGAAAGGGCATCGTTCTCAGTGAGCCATCTGTTGTAGCTGTAAATAAAGATACTAATGAGATTTTAGCGGTAGGATCAGAAGCTAGAAGAATGATCGGAAGAACGCCCGGCAATATAGCGGCAATCCGTCCACTGAGAGAAGGTGTGATTTCCGATTATGATGTTACTGAAAAAATGCTCCAGTACTTCATTAAGAAGACTTGCGGAACCAGCAGATTTATAAAGCCACGCTTAATCGTATGTGTCCCAAGCGGTGTGACTGAAGTGGAGAAGCGAGCCGTTAAGGAGGCAGCCCTTCAAGCAGGCGGTAGAAATGTATATTTGATAGAGGAGCCTGTAGCCGCAGCTATAGGAGCAGGAATAGATATTACGGCACCTGAAGGTATCATGGTTATAGATGTTGGTGGAGGCACTACAGACATCGCGGTGATATCAATGGGTGGCATCGTTACTAACGCATCCGTAAAGATGGCCGGAGATAAGTTTGACGACTTCATCATCAAATACATGAGAAAAGAGCACAGCCTTTATATAGGCGAGAGAATGGCGGAAAAACTCAAATGCATAATAGGAGAAGCACATCCTGATGAAGAACGAAGCTCTGCGCTTTGCAAAGGGCGGGATCTCATCAGTGGACTTCCGCGAACTGTTGAGGTTACATCTGATGAAATGTTGTCAGCTCTTGAAGAGCCACTTGACGTTATATGCGAAGCAGTGCACTCCGTTCTGGAGAAGACACCGCCGGAGCTGGCGGCGGACGTTGGTGAACGAGGTATAGTGATAACCGGCGGAGGGGCATATCTTAAGGGTTTGGATAAGCGCATTGAAGCGAGGACCGGCATAAGAACAACAGTTGCAGAAGATGCTGAATGCTGTGTAGCTAAAGGCACAGGCGAAGCATTGAAATATATGGATATAATAAGCAGAAGCAATTTAAACAGGAGAGAAACTTATATATGAAACTTGAATTGATAGCGACGGCAACATTCGGATTAGAAGCTGTAGTAAAACGTGAAATCACAGCGCTCGGATATAAAGTCTTAAAGACAGAAGACGGCAAGGTGACGTTTCTTGGCGATGAAAGAGCGATCGTCAGAGCAAATCTATGGCTCAGAAGTGCAGATAGAGTGCTACTTAAGATGGCTGAATTCAAAGCTTTGGAATTTGAAGAATTGTTTCAGCAAACTAAGGCGTTGCCTTGGGAAGAGCTTATTCCGCTTGACGGCAAATTTACCGTAACAGGTTCTTCGGTAAAATCCAAGTTATCCAGCGTTCCTGCATGTCAGAAAATCGTGAAGAAGGCAATTGTTGAACGACTGAAGGAGTTTTATGGCATTGAAATATTCGAAGAGACCGGGGCTGATTATACTGTGAAAGCGACATTGCTTAAGGATAGAGTAACTCTTACTGTAGATACAAGCGGTCCCGGACTTCATAAGAGAGGATATCGAGTGTGTGATGTAGCGGCGCCTATCAAAGAGACGTTGGCTGCGGCAATGATACAGCTGTCGTTTTGGAAAAAAGACAGGATATTGCTCGATCCGTGCACAGGCTCCGGAACTATACCTATAGAAGCGGCAATGATCGCCAAGAATATCGCTCCCGGATTAAACAGAAAATTTGCATGTCAGGATTGGGAATTGATTGATGAAAACATCTGGAAGGAAGAAAAGAAAAAAGCGTTCGAGGCTATAGACCACGATGCCGAACTTACTATCTTCGGTTTTGATATCAACAGAAAGGCAGTGGATGCAGCCAGAGAAAATGCAGAAGAAGCAGGTGTTGATGACTGTATAGTTTTCAAAAAAGCCGATGCATCAAAGCTCAGACCTATAGGAGAAAACGGCATAATAATTACTAATCCTCCTTATGGAGAAAGAATCGGAGAAGAAGAGGAAATCAAAAAAATATACGACGGCTTCGGAATATTTTTTAAAGAGAATCCGGATTGGTCACTGTTTATGATAACGACCGACAAGGAGGCCGAAGAAAAGATTATGGGACGTGAAGCCAACAGAAGAAGAAAGCTCTATAACGGACGTCTTGAAACTTGTTATTATCAATTTCATGGGGAAAAGAAATGAATATCAAGATAAACAAGAATGAAAAGGTGCCTCTTTATCTGCAGATCTACGAGCAGATAAAAAGCATGATATTCGCGGGGACACTGGTCAATGGCAGCAAGCTGCCTTCAGAAAGACAAATGGCCGAAAACCTGGGTGTACATAGAAATACTGTGAAAAGAGCTTATTCCGAGCTAAGGGATGATGATTTGATCAGTTCATATCAAGGACAGTATTATTATGTCAGCTTCGGTACGATGTATTACGGAATGATAAAAAGACCGGTAAACTGGGAAGCGTTGATCAAAGACGACTACCTGAGCTTTGACAGCCACTTCGATGAACTTTTCAATAAATCTTATGAAGAGGATATTATATCTTTTGGCGGAGGCGTAGCCGCAAGAGAGTTGTATCCCCACGAAGAGATAGCTACCGTATTTGAAAAAGTTCTCGCCAAAAGAAAGGACGAAGCGTATTTTTATACGCCTTATCAGGGCGATAGGGAATTGAGAAGTGAAATATCGTCTTTCATCAGCAAAAAAGGAATCATAGCCAAGCCTGCAAATATCCAGCTGTTTACTGAAAACAATCAAGCGTTTGACTTTATTATGACTCTCATACTGAATCCGGGGGACAAGGTCATAGTACCTGAAGCTTTATCTCCGGACATTTACAGAGCTGTTCAATTCGCAGGTGGGCAGCTGCTTACAATACCGATGGATGAGAACGGTATGATCTGTGAGAATTTGTCAGCGCTTATAGAAAAGGAAAAGCCGAAACTCATATATGTAGATTCCAGCTTTAACAATCCGACCGGGGTGGTTCTTTCAATGGAACGAAGGAAGCTGCTGTTGGAACTGTCATATAAATACAGGATACCTATCATTGAAGAAGACGAAGGCTCTGAATTATATTATGAAATGGATAGCATTCCATCAATAAAATCCATGGATACAGGGAATAATGTTATATATATGTATTCGTTTTCGTTAACAATGATGCCGGGTGCAGGAATATCTTTTCTTATTGCTGACACAAGTGTGGTAAAAAGGCTCAGCGAAATGGTATCGATGAAAATCGTATCACTTGACTGGGTTCCTCAGATGCTGCTTTTGGAATATATGAAGGAAGGTCTGTTTTACGAAAGGCTTCAGGGATTCAGAAGTATATACAGCAAGAAAAGAGACTTAATGTATGATTATCTCGAAAAGCTGGCTGCCGATGTCGGTATAAAATGCAGAAGGCCTGACGGTGGAGTATATATGTGGGTGAAGCTTCCGGCAGGAATGGACGGACGTGAACTTTTAAAGGAAGTCCAAAAGGCGGGTGTCACATTTATTCCGGGGTATGCATTTTATCCGCAGAGTCATCTCGGAAACGATCATATAAGGCTAAATTACTCATATCCGACCGCCCAAGAGATAGAAGATGGAATGGTAATTCTAGACAGAATAATTAGACAGACACAACAGAAAATTCAGAAAAAATAACGTAATAAATAATAGAAGCATTGAAAGTACTAGTCTGGTATAATAAAAATAACATAGACTGGTACTTTTTATTGAAGGGGAATTATAGTATTATCAAAATATAAGGGCTCGTTTGTAATTGGCAAAAAGATACTATTATATAAAGGAGATTAAGAATATGGCAGTAAACTTAAAAGGAAGAAGCTTTTTAACGCTAATGGATTTCAGTCGTGAGGAAATCAGATATCTTTTGAACCTGGCTAAGGATTTAAAGGATAAAAAGAGAGCGGGAATAAGAAATGACCTTTTAACAGGCAAAAATATCTGCCTGCTTTTTGAAAAGACATCTACAAGAACAAGATGTGCTTTCGAAGTTGCAGCACTTGACGAAGGTGCGCATGTAACTTACCTGGATTCAAGCAGCTCGCAGATGGGCAAGAAGGAATCACTGGAAGATACAGCTAAGGTTCTGGGAAGATTCTATGATGGTATTGAATACAGAGGCTATGAACAGTCTGTAGTAGAAGATTTAGCAAAACATTCAGGTGTTTCTGTATGGAACGGTCTTACAGACATTGACCACCCGACACAGATTCTAGCGGACATTCTTACCATTGAGGAGCATATCCCGAAGCCTTTATGGAAGGTTAAGGTTGTTTTCGTAGGTGACGTGAGAAACAACATGGCTTATGCATGGATGTACGGTTGTGCCAAGATGGGAATGAAATTCGTAGCTTACGGACCTCAGGAACTTGTGGATCAGGTTGACAAGGATGTTCTTGAAAAGGTCCAGGAGGTTGCAGAATTTAACGGAGCTTCAATAGAGCTGAGTTCTGATCCTGCATGTCTTGAAGGTGCAGACGTCATTTATACAGATATATGGGCATCAATGGGTGAAGAGGACCAGATTCCTGAAAGAGTTAAGCTTTTGACACCATACAGAGTAGATATGGATATGTTAAGAGCAACAGGCAACGAGGATGTTATCTTCATGCATTGCCTGCCATCATTCCATGATTTTGAAACATCAATGGCAAAAGCTCAGATGGAACTGGGGTATGACATTAGAGAAGTGACAGACGAAGTATTTAAAAGCAGACATTCTAAGGTATTCGACGAAGCAGAAAACAGATTACACACAATAAAGGCTGTTATCGTTGCTACTATAGCTTAACGTAAATCAGCCAAAGTCTACTGAGAAAGAAAGGAGGGTTTGAAATGAAACCCGGAATTAATAATTACTCAGAAATCGGTAAGCTGAACAAAGTGCTTCTTCACAGGATCGGAGAAGAAATAGAAGGTTTGGTTCCTGATAATTTTGAAAGACTTCTTTTCGATGATATCCCTTATTTGAAGACTGCACAGAATGAACATGACCGATTCGCAGATTTGCTTAGAGAAAACGGTGTGGAAGTAGTTTATTACGAAGAAGAAACTGCTAAAGCTTTGCAGGATGATAAAATTAAAGCAGAATTTGTAAAGAAGTTTGTTGCTGACAGCGACATTTATTCAGAGGCCGTTAAAGAAGGTCTTGAAGATTACCTTATGTCAATGCCGGCCGAGGAAACGGTAAAGAAAGCAATTTCAGGTGTAAAGAAGAGTGATATTATCATTAAATCGAACTCACTGGCAGATTATATCGATGCAGGATATCCTTATCATACCGATCCGCTTCCAAACTTGTATTTTACAAGAGACCCCGGTGCTTGTATCGGTAACGGTGTGAGTATCCATCACATGAGCACCGAAGCGAGAAGAAGAGAATCTCTGCTGCTTGAATATATGTATAAATACAACAGGGATTTTGCTCCTGACGGAACTCAACAGTGGTATGATTACGACCATGATTATTCTGTAGAAGGCGGCGACTTCTTAGTGCTCAATAAAGAGATCGTTGCGATCGGTCTTTCTCAGAGAACTACTGTAGTGGGAATTGAAAGATTCGCAAGAAACATCCTTAATAAATCTACTTTTAAGAAGATTTTGGTATTTGATATCCCTAAGAGAAGAGCTTTTATGCATCTGGATACTGTATTTACAATGGTGGATTATGATAAATTCACTATCCACCCTGAAATCGAAGGTCCTTTGCAGCTTTATGAAATCACACTGGATAAAAACGGAGAAACTCGTTTCTCGAGTATTCAGGATGAGTTATCAAATATTTTAAAATTGGAACTGGGATTGCCGGCTGTAGATCTTATAAGATGCGGAGGTAATGATCCTCAGGCAGCGCAGCGAGAACAATGGAATGACGGTTCCAATACTCTTGCAATAGCACCCGGAGTTGTGGTAACATACGAAAGGAATTATGTTACAAATGATCTTTTGGACAAAAAGGGTGTAAAGGTGCTGACTATTCCTAGTTCCGAGTTATCTAGAGGAAGAGGCGGCCCAAGATGTATGAGTTGTCCTGTAAACAGAGATGATCTGTAACTTTATGACAACAATAAAACGATATTAAGGAGAACAGAATTATGAGCGCAGAAAAAATTGTTATTGCATTAGGCGGTAATGCGCTTCAGTCGGGCAACGGTCCGGCAACTGCAGAGGCGCAGCTGGAAGTCGTTAAGAATACCTGCAGCCATATTGCTAAAATCAGTGATATGGGTTATGAAATAGGCGTTGTACATGGCAACGGTCCTCAGGTAGGTAGAATAGTTTTAGCATCTGAAACAGCTAAAGACGTGACGCCTCCAATGCCGTTTGATGTATGCGGTGCGATGTCTCAGGGATATATCGGATATCATATACAGCAGTGCCTGAAGTTCGCTTTAAAAGAAAAGGGAAAGGATATGCCTGTAGTAACACTTGCAACACAGGTTGTAGTAGAGGCAGAAGATCCTGCATTCAAAAAGCCTACAAAGCCAATCGGTCCTTTTTACAGTGAAGAAGAGGCTAAGGCGCTTGAATCAGAAAAAGGATATACTATGAAGGAAGATGCAGGCAGAGGCTACAGAAGAGTAGTTGCATCACCTATCCCTAAAAAAATCGTTGAAATAGATGCTGTAAAGAAGTTGTGGGACAGCTGTGTGGTTATAACTTGCGGAGGCGGCGGAATTCCTGTAGTTGAAAAAGAAGACGGAAGTCTTGAAGGAGTAGCTGCTGTTATCGATAAAGACTTTGCGGCAGAACTGCTGGCTGAAGAAGTTAATGCAGACACACTGATGATCCTCACAGAAGTTGAGAAAGTTGCTATAAACTTCAATAAGCCTGATCAAAAGGAACTGGACAAAATGACTTACGAGGATGCTGTTAAATACAGAGAAGAAGGCCACTTCCCTGCAGGAAGTATGCTTCCTAAGGTTGAAGCAGCAATGAAGTTCGTTAAGGCTTTCCCTGATAAGAAAGCAATCATTACTTCACTGGATAAGGCTTTAGATGCACTTGAAGGAAAGACAGGTACTGTAATAACTTTCAAGTAAAAGTAATTAAATAATAGGTGTTTTAATATAGGGCCCTGCATAAAGCAGGGCCTTTTTTATTGTTTTATGCATAAAATGATGAATAACAAGGGTTATTTATGCATAATAACCAAAAAAATGAATAAAAATTAATAAAACATGTTGATTTATACAAAATTATGTATTATTATAAACGAGTAGAAAACATAAGGGAAAATTTTTAAAAGGAGAACGATATATATGGCTATAAACTTAAAGGGCAGAAATTTTTTAACACTAATGGATTTTACTCCTGAGGAAATCAGATACTTACTCGAGCTTTCCAAGGACCTAAAGGCTAAGAAAAGAGAAGGCATAAAAAATAATTTACTCAGCGGTAAAAATATTTGTCTTTTGT
Source organism: Bacillota bacterium (assembly GCA_030529015.1). Classification (GTDB taxonomy): domain Bacteria; phylum Bacillota; class Clostridia; order Peptostreptococcales; family Anaerovoracaceae; genus Lentihominibacter. Next base: position 12,240 of record JAUMXT010000007.1, read on the forward strand.
TCGAAAAGACTTCAACAAGAACAAGATGTGCATTTGAAGTTGCTTGTCACGATGAAGGCGCGCATGTAACTTTCCTGGATTCAAAGAGTTCTCAGATGGGCAAGAAGGAGTCTCTGGAAGACACAGCTAAAGTACTCGGAAGATTCTTTGACGGAATAGAATACAGAGGATATGACCAGAAGGTGGTTGAAGACCTGGCGAAGCATTCAGGCGTATGTGTATGGAATGGCCTTACTGACGTGGATCACCCTACACAGATACTTGCAGACCTGCTTACTATTGAAGAACATATTGCAAAACCGCTTAATAAGGTTAAGGTTGTATTTGTTGGTGATGTAAGAAACAACATGTCTTATGCATGGATGTATGGATGCGCTAAAATGGGAATGACTTTCGTAGCATACGGTCCGCAGGAACTGATCGATGGTATAGACCCTGAAGTCATCGCTAAGGTAGAAGAGGTTGCTAAATATACAGGCGCTAAGATAGAATTCTGTTCCGAACCGTCATGCCTTGAAGGTGCAGATATGATATATACAGATATCTGGGCTTCGATGGGAGAAGAAGATCAGATTCCTGAAAGAGTTAAGATGCTTACTCCTTACAGAGTAGATATGGATATGCTGAAGGCAACCGGCAACGAAGATATTATATTCATGCATTGTCTGCCATCATTCCATGATTTTGAAACAACTATGGCTGCTTCACAGAAAGAACTCGGTTACGATATCCGTGAAGTTACGGAAGAAGTTTTCAGAAGCAGATACTCAAGAGTATTTGACGAGGCCGAAAACAGATTACATACCATTAAGGCAGTTATGGTAGCTACATTGGCATAGTAACGCAAATTACCGGTATAAAATAATCTTGCAATAAAACGCATTAGGTGATATTATCATCCAAAATGCGTTTTTTTGTTACGAAGAGGACTATTGATCAAATGGAAATTGAACTGAAATACAGAATACCTACAACTGAAATAGCTGATGAATTGTGGAGGGACAAGCTGTTTTTTCATCTTGAAGAAGAAGGCTCGAGAGAAGAAATGTGCTTTGACGCTAAATACTATGATACAGAAGATTGGGCGCTTTCCAAAGAAGAAATGGCTTACAGAGTCAGAAAAGAAGGCCATAGCTGGGTAGCTTCTCTTAAATGGAAAGGGCACACTGAGGGGGCTCTTCACGTTAGAGAAGAGCTTAACGTACCTGTTACGGATGCAGCTGCCGATCCAAAGGTTTTTAGAGACAGCGAAATCGGAAAGCATTTAAATGAGGTTATCGGAGACAGGGACCTTATATGTCAGCTGGAAACAAAGTATCTGAGAAAACGTTTCAGAATCGATACGGGAGAAGGTATTTATGAGCTTTCGCTTGATGACGGATGGATAATAACTCCATACGGCAGTGACAGGATTCTGGAAGTAGAGCTTGAGTTGTTCTCGGGTGAAACAGATGAACTTGAGAAGCTTGGAGCATCTATCTGTGAAAGATACGGCCTTGAGAAAGAAGAACGAAGCAAATATGCCAGAGGATTGGAACTCATAAAAAGAGGCTAACATAATCAAATAACAAAACAGAGCACGTCTTTAGTGAAACAAATCACTTGCTGCGTGCTCTTTTTTATTTCTTTTTTGTGATCATCAATATTTCAGGTGGTGCGTTATGCTGATTGATAAAACTTGTATAGGCTACATGGTATATCTTCGAATCAAGCCTTGAGCCTATCGACAGAAGCTCATTCTTTTCATTGAGTCCTTCTTCATGGCCGCTGTACATTGTTATGCATAGCAGGCCGTTTAATGCCAGCATATCAAGAGCATCTTCCACTGCGTTAAGGGTAGATGAAACTTTCGTTGTATTGTTTTTATCGCTTCCCGGCAAATATCCCAGATTAAAGACTATTACATCGGCAGGCTCGGATACATGTGCAGGCATATTAGCATGTGTATCACATATGATGTTTATGGTGCCGTTTTCAAGAAGCTCTTTATAGTCGTCGTAAATGAGAAGATTACGCGTCGCGTATACTGCGTATTGCTGTATGTCAAAGGCATATACGCTGCCCCCGCTTCCTACCGCACGCGCGAGCAC
>JAUMXT010000007.1:14339-22266 GCA_030529015.1 Bacillota bacterium
ATCATGTCCGTTGCCGCAGGTGGCATCGATAATAACACTTTCTTTAAATGCATAGCTTGTGATTATATGCATCGCCAAATCTGTAGTTTTTCTGATAATGTTTGACATCTGCTCACGCTTTCGTGTTTTACTGAAATACCATTAATTACTTTGATTATGTTATTCTGTACAAGTTTTGTCAATAATTATCTTTAGCCTTTACTTTTCAAAGCGAAAGAGGTATAATAATATGCACTATGTGTTTATAATCGAGGAGGATATATATTCATGAAAGCAACATTAATTTCAAAGGAAAACAACGAAGCAAAATTCACTATGGACTTCACGGCAGAAGAATTCGAAAATGCCGTAGTAAGTGTTTACAAGGTTCAGAAGGATAAATTCACTATCGACGGCTTCAGAAAAGGTAAGGCACCAAGAAGTATCATTGAAAAGCAGTACGGAGAAGGTATCTTCTTTGAAGATGCTATCAACAATCTTTTCTCACTGCATTACCCACTGGCTCTGGATGAACTGGATCTGGATGTTATCGATCACCCAAGAAGTGAATTCAGCCCAGTTAAGAAGGGTGAAGGCTTCACAGTTACTATTACAGTAGCATGCTACCCTGAATTCGAAGTTAAGGATTACAAGGGTGTTGAAATCGAAACAGTAGTAAACGAAGTGACTGAAGAAGACGTTGAAAACGAACTGAAGTCAAGAGCAAGAAAGAACTCAAGAATGGTAGCTGTAGAAAGACCGGCTCAGGACGGCGATACAGTTCTTATCGACTATGAAGGATGGTCAGAAGGCGTTCAGTTCCCTGGCGGAACAGCTGAAAGACAGCCTCTGAAGCTGGGTTCAGGCACATTCATCCCTGGATTTGAAGAACAGCTGGTAGGCGTTAGCACAGGCGAAAGCAAGGATGTAGTAGTTACTTTCCCTGAACAGTATCATTCAGATGATCTGGCAGGTAAGGAAGCTGTATTCAAGTGCACAGTTCACGAAATCAAGGAAGAACAGATTCCTGAAATCGATGATGAATTCGTTAAGGATATCAGCGAATTCGACACTGTTGACGAACTGAAGGCTGACATCAAGGTTAGCCTTGAAAAAGCTGCAGCTGACAGAGCTGAAACTCAGATGAAGAACAGCGTTCTTGAAAAGGTATACGAAGCAAACGAAATCGATATTCCTGACGTAATGGTTGAAGCTGAAATCGACAACATGATCGCTGAATTCGACCAGCAGCTGAGAGCTCAGGGTATGGATATCAACACTTACTTCCAGTACATCGGCAAGACTCCTGTAGAGTTTAGAGATGAAGTAAGAGAAGATGCTTATAAGAAGACTAAGACAAGAATGATCGTTACAGCAGTTGCTGAACAGGAAAAGTTCGAAGCTACTGAAGAAGACATCGATACTGAAATCGCTAACATGGCTCAGGCATACGGTCTTGAAGCAGATAAGATCAAGGAAATGCTCGGAGCTCAGAACATCGCAATGCTCGCAGGCGATATCAAGGTTAGAAAAGCTGTAGAATTCATGTATGAAAGCGCAGTGAAAAAATAAAAAGGAGGTCCGGATCATGGCATTAATACCTTACGTGATCGAACAGACAAGCAGAGGAGAAAGGTCTTACGATATATATTCGAGACTTTTAAAGGACAGAATAATATTTATTGGCGAAGCTATAGATGAGCATCTCGCCAGTGTTGTGGTTGCCCAGCTGCTTTTCCTCGAAGCAGAGGATCCGGATAAAGACATAAGCATATATATAAACAGCCCCGGCGGTTCTGTAACCGCCGGCATGGCTATTTATGACACAATGCAGTATATCAAGCCAGAAGTTTCCACAATTTGTGTGGGAATGGCTGCCAGCATGGGTGCATTCCTGCTTGCTGCAGGACAAAAAGGTAAGAGATTCGCTCTGCCTAATGCTGAGATAATGATACACCAGCCTCTCGGAGGAGTATCCGGTCAGGCTGAAGATATCAAGATACATGCTGAGTGGATATTGAGAACAAGAGAAAAGCTCAATAAGATTTTGAGCGAAAAAACAGGGCAGCCTTTAGATGTCATTGCTAAAGACACCGATAGAGATAACTTTATGTCTGCTGAAGAAGCTATGGCATACGGACTTATCGATAAGGTAATCAAGGACAGATAGGCGAGGGATAAGGATGAATAAATACAATGAAAACAACGAGCTTAGATGTTCCTTTTGCGGTAAGCCGCAGGGACAGGTAAAAAGGCTCATTAGCGGCTCCGGAGTATACATTTGCAACGAATGTATAGCTCTGTGCAGCGATATATTAGAGGCAGAGGAAAAGAAACATGTAGTTGAAGGTGAACTTGTATCACAGGAGCCTGAAAGTCTGCCTAAACCAAAAGAAATATTTGACGTGTTATCTGAATACGTTATCGGTCAGGATGAAGCGAAGAAAGCTCTGGCTGTTGCAGTATACAATCACTACAAGAGAATCGGATCTGTTTCAGATGACGATGTAGAGATTCAGAAGAGTAATATAGTAATGGTAGGACCTACAGGATCAGGTAAAACTTTGCTGGCACAGACACTGGCGAAGATCCTGAACGTGCCTTTTGCAATAGCGGATGCTACTGCGCTTACTGAAGCAGGATATGTAGGTGAGGATGTAGAAAACATTCTCCTCAAGCTGATACAGGCGGCTGACTGGGATATCGAAAAAGCTCAGCGAGGAATAATATACGTTGATGAAATCGACAAGATATCCAAGAAATCAGAAAATCCATCAATAACAAGAGACGTAAGTGGTGAAGGTGTTCAGCAGGCACTTCTGAAGATTTTGGAAGGAACTGTTGCCAATGTTCCTCCGCAGGGCGGAAGAAAGCACCCGCATCAGGATTTCATACAGTTCGATACTACTAATGTACTGTTTATTTGCGGCGGCGCTTTTGACGGACTTGATAAAGTCGTTCAGAGAAGAATCGGTGAAAAGACTATCGGATTTAATTCCAACGTATCATCAAATAAGATCGAAAAAGCTGAGCTTTTGAAGAACGTTCAGCATGAAGACTTGCTCAAGTATGGACTGATCCCTGAATTTGTGGGAAGACTTCCTATGCTTGTGACGCTTGAAGAACTTTCTAAGGATGCTCTCATTGAAATCATTACAGAGCCTAAGAATGCACTTATCAAGCAGTACAGAAAGTTATTTGCAATGGATGATGTGGAGCTGGAAGTTAGAACTGATGCTATCGAAGCTATTGCTGAAAAAGCACTGGCAAGAAAAACGGGAGCGAGAGGTCTTCGAGGCATAATGGAAAAAATCATGACGGATATCATGTATGAGTTGCCATCAAGAGATGATGTTGACAAATGCATAATAACCAGAGAAACCGTAGAAGCGGAGACGGAACCGGAACTGGTGCTGACAAAGCCTGAACCAGCTCTGACCAATGAAGCCGAAACAGCATAAGAAATAAAACCGGGGCGGCTTTTGTAAGTCGCCTTGTTCAATAGATAGATGTATCGCTAATGCGATATTATGGGAGGCAACACATGGAAGAAAACAACAAAAAGCCGGAATTTGAGCTTGAAACAGACAATATAATGGAACTGCCGATGATACCTTTGAGAGGACTTACTGTATTTCCTAATATGGTACTGCACTTTGATATCGGCAGAGAAAAATCAATAAACGCTCTTGAGAAAGCTATGATCACAGGTCAGCATATCTTTTTGGCATCACAGAAGGACGAGAATACTGATTTGCCGACGCCTGATGATTTTTATCATATCGGAACTATCGGTAAAATCAAGCAGATGCTGAAGCTGCCGGGAGACTCTATAAGAGTTCTAGTTGAAGGTATGTTCAGAGGTGAAATAGAAGAAGTTCTGTTTGAAGTACCGTATTTCAGATGCAAGGTAAAGAGAATCGATGACGATACAGACCTTTCGGATGATGCAGAAGCTGAAGCATTGATGAGAACCGTGCTCTCCAGCTTCGATGAATATATCAACATCAATCAGGACCTGGCGCCTGAAATTTTCGCATCGGTTGTAACTATAGAAGATCCGGGAAGAATGGCAGATACTATCTCTTCGCATCTTGAGATAAAGCTTGAAGATAAACAGGCTCTGCTTGAAATCCTAGACCCTAAGAAGCGTCTTGAAAAGCTCAATGCCGTGCTCATCAAGGAAATTGAAATTCTTAATATAGAGCATGACATTTCCAGCAAAGCAAAGTCTCAGATAAACAAGAACCAGAGAGAATATTACCTGAGAGAGCAGATGAGAGCTATTCAGGAAGAACTCGGCGTAGGCGAAGAAATCGAAGATGAAATCGCCGGCTATATGGAAAGACTGAGCAAAATTGAGCTTGAAGAAAAGACTAAGGAAAAAGTAGAAAAAGAAATCAAGAGATTTTCAAAAATGCAGTCATCTTCGGCAGAAGCTAACGTAAGCAGAAGCTATATCGAAACTATACTCGATCTTCCTTGGAATACAGAAAGTGAAGATAATATAGACCTTAACAAGGCAGAAGAAATATTAAATGAGGATCATTACGGTCTCGATAAAGTTAAGGAAAGAGTACTTGAATACCTGGCTGTTATTCAGCTTAGCGAAAGCCTTAAGGGACCTATACTTTGTCTCGTAGGACCTCCGGGAGTAGGTAAAACATCAATCGCCAAATCAATCGCAAGGTCTATCGACAGAGAATTTGTAAGAATGTCACTTGGCGGCGTCAGAGATGAAGCTGAAATAAGAGGACACAGAAGAACATATATCGGAGCTATCCCGGGAAGAATCATAAGCGCGATCAAGGATAGCGGAACTAAAAATCCTGTTTTCCTGTTTGATGAAGTGGACAAGCTGGGCGCTGACTATAAGGGTGACCCTGCATCAGCATTGCTGGAAGTACTTGATCCTGAACAGAACAAAGATTTCACCGACCATTACCTGGAAGTTCCGTTTGACCTTAGTAAGGTTATGTTTATAACTACTGCTAATACTACGGACACTATACCAAGACCACTGCTCGATAGAATGGAAATTATAGAAGTAAGCGGTTATACAGAGGAAGATAAAGTTAACATCGCTTCAAAGTATCTCGTTCCTAAGCAGATTAAAGAAAACGGTTTAACTTCTAAACAGATTTCATTTAATGAACAGAGCATAAGAACCCTGATCAATTATTACACAAGAGAATCAGGTGTAAGAAATCTTGAAAGAGAAATCGGTAATATCTGTCGTAAAGTAGCCAGAAACGTTGTATGCGGCGACACTAAAAAGGTAAATGTATCAGGCAAAAAGGTAACAGAATTACTTGGCAAGAAGAAATTCAGATTTGACATAATTAAGGGCGAGAAGGAAGTAGGTGTTACTACAGGACTTGCGTGGACTATCGTTGGCGGAGACACTCTCTTTATCGAAACCACAGCAGTTCCCGGAAACGGCAAACTCGTTCTGACAGGACAGCTTGGAGATGTTATGCAGGAATCTGCCAAAGCAGGTGTAAGCTATATCAGATCTGTAGCATCCAAGCATAAAATCGACGAAGACTTTTATAAAAACCTCGACCTTCATATTCACATTCCTGAAGGAGCAACTCCTAAAGATGGTCCTTCTGCAGGTGTGACTATGTGTACGGCAATAATTTCTACGCTGACAAATACACCTGTTAGGAAGGATGTTGCCATGACAGGTGAAATTACCTTAAGAGGTAAAGTGCTCCCTGTAGGCGGAATCAGAGAAAAGGTTCTGGCTGCACACAGAGCAGGAATAAGAAAGGTACTGCTGCCTAAGGATAATGAAGTTGATATATTGGATATCCCTGAAGCAGTGAGAAATGAAATGGAATTTGTTCTCATCAAAAATGTAAACGATGCGCTCAAACATGTACTTGTAAAGGATGGAAAGAATGATAATTAAAAGATCCGATTTGGAAACTGTTGCTGTAAAGCCGAGTCAGTATCCACCGGAAAATTTAAAGGAGATTGCTTTTGCCGGCAGATCAAATGTTGGCAAATCATCTCTTCTCAACTTAATCACGGGACGTAAGAAGCTGGCGAGAGTAAGCGGAAGCCCCGGCAAAACAAGAACTATCAATTTCTATATAATCAATGACGAGTTCAGAGTCGTTGACTTGCCGGGTTATGGATATGCTAAAGTTTCCAAGTCCTTGTCGGAGGGCTGGGGAGAAATGATGGAAAGATATCTCGAAAACAGACCGAATCTCGTCAAGGTTATACAGTTGGTTGATATTCGTCATGCACCTTCCAAGCAGGACGTAGAAATGTATAATTACCTTAGACATTACGGACTTGATGGGATCGTTGTGGCTACTAAGGCAGATAAGATATCGAGAAATCAGCTGCCTAAGCATATTAAGGAAATCAGACAAACATTGAAGCTTTCCTCGGAAGATAAAGTCATACCTGTATCGGCACTTAAGAAAACAGGATATGAAGAACTGCTTAATGTAATGGAAGAATTACTGGAGGGTTAAATGAACTTTTTAGGCATTCAAGTCTTATTAAAACGGTTCAAGGCCATTAAGTTTATGATGGCTGACAAATCAGTGCCAAAAAGAAAGAAGGCATTGATAGTATTCGGTATCGCATACATATTTTTCCCTGTCGATTTGATTCCACCGATATTTTTCCCGCTTTCACTGATTGATGATCTTTGTTTATGGATATTCATACTTTGGTATCTTTCAAGCGAATTGGACAAGTATTGGCTTGGCGGTAAATCTAAGGACTATTCAAAAAAATATCGTGGCAAAACCTTCGTAGATGATGTAGAATATGAGGTGGAGGACTAAATTATGAGTAAAGATACCATCGGAACAGTAATGATAACAGAGCAGCAGATCAATGATCGAGCTGCAGAAATTGCAAGACAAATCGAAGAAGATTTTAATGGTGAGCCTATAGTATTAGTAGGTATTCTCAGAGGTGCAGTCCTCTGGATGGCTGACATCATGAAGAATACTAATCTTGAAATGACTATAGACTTTATGGCTGTAAGCAGTTACGGCTCCGGGAAAAAGTCTTCAGGTATAGTAAAGATCAATAAGGACCTTGATACCGACATTGAAGGCAAAAACGTAATTATCGTAGAAGATATCGTTGATTCCGGAACTACACTCAATTATCTCAAGGGATATTTTGAAAGCAGAGAAGCTAAGATTGTTAAGATCTGCACTTTGCTTGATAAACCTTCAGGCAGAAGAGTGGACATCGACGTTGATTACATAGGATTTACTGTGGACGACAGATTTATTATCGGATACGGTCTTGACTATGATCAAAAATACAGAAATCTTCCATACATATCATTCTTGGAAGACTAGCATAGAAAATAAGGAGAATTAAAATGGGTTACGAAGTAAAAATCGGATTATCAAACAAGCACGTACATCTTCAGAAAGAACATATTGACATCCTGTTCGGTGAAGGTCACGAACTGACACCAACTAAGGCTCTCGTACAGCCTGGACAGTTTGCTTCAGAAGAAAAAGTAGATATCGTAGGACCTAAGACTACTCTTAAGGGAATCAGAGTACTGGGACCTGCAAGACCTGAAACTCAGGTAGAAATTTCAATGACAGATGCAAGAGCTCTGGGAATCAAAGCTCCTGTAAGAGAATCAGGTAAGCTTGACGGAACACCCGGATGCAAGCTGGTAGGACCTTGCGGAGAAGTTGAACTGGAAAAGGGCGTTATGGTTGCTCTGAGACACGTTCATCTGAGCCCTGCACAGGCTGAAGAAGCAGGCGTTAAGGATAAGGATGTTGTTTGCCTTAAGGTTGGCGGCGAAAGAGGTCTTATCTTTGATAACGTTCTGGTACGTTCAGGCGATGCTCACGAAAGAGAAGCTCACCTTGATACAGACGAAGGTAACGCAGCAGGATGCGGACCTGACGCAGTAGCAGAAATCATTAAATAAGTGAAGACG
>JAUMXT010000007.1:22366-30695 GCA_030529015.1 Bacillota bacterium
CGCAGCAGGATGCGGACCTGACGCAGTAGCAGAAATCATTAAATAAGTGAAGACGACCAAAGCCCGCGGCAAATGCTGCGGGCTTTTTGTGTGCAAAGGCGCACTTTGCATCTAATTATCCATCTGTTTTGCCAGGAAATCGGCTCCAAGCCTTGCAGCAGTAAACTCAGTATCAGAGAGTTCATTGCCTTTTGCAGGAAGGATCACAACCGACCCGATGGGGTCGCCGTTGTTCAATATCGGCACTACTATTTCGGTATCCGTTATATGTTCCTGCTTTTTCTGAATGATGTTATCAAGATTTTCATCTACTTCCTTATTTAAATAATCATGTACATTCGTACCGTAAGCAGCGATAAATCTGTCAGTATCAGTAATCAGTACGGTAGAAGCTAAAGCAGATGATGCGGATTCTGCAAACATATCTGCTATATCGTTCAGTTCCCCAATTGGTGAATACTTTTTAAGAATAACTTCACCTGTAACTCCCGTGTATATTTCAAGAGGGTCTCCCTCTCTGATTCTCAGCACACGTCTGATTTCTTTAGGCACTACGACTCTGCCCAGATCGTCGATGCGGCGTACAATTCCTGTTGCTTTCATATAAATTCCTCCGGTTGATTTTATCTGATGTTATTATTTGTTGGCAGTGCCTAATTATGCATATTAAAGCCTTTGACTTTTATCGTTAATTGCGTTACCATTTTAGTATCTATGGGTATTTGAGATAATTATTAAGGGAGTAGTTTTAATGAATAGATTAAGAGGGCTTTGGAAAGTAATATTTGGGCGTACCGCGATCCTCGTGGGATTGATGCTTGTGCAGATACTTGTTTTGTTTGGCGGCGTAGCGCTACTTGGCAAGTATATGATCGCATTCAACTCACTTCTTGGTTTCGTCGGAGTTATTGTGCTCATTTATATACTCAACGCTCGTCAGAATTCAAGCTTTAAGCTTATGTGGATAATCTTTATTTTAGCTGTGCCTGTTGTTGGAGTAGTATTTTATTTATATACTAAAGTACAGCCCGGCACTAAGTATATAAGCAGTAAGATCGAACAAATGATAAAGGAAGAAGAACTCTTCCTCAGACCTTCAAGAGAAGCTGTAAATAAAGTGCTCGTATCATCTAAACAGGAATTCGGTATGTTCAAGTATATTTACGAGAAAGGGAATTATCCTGTATATGATAAGGCAGCAGTCAAGTATTTCCCGCTTGGCGAAGACAAGTTTGAAGAAATGATTTATCAGCTGGAAAAAGCTAAAGATTTCATTTTCCTTGAGTATTTTATTGTAGAACGTGGTTATATGTGGGATACAGTCCTGGATATACTTATAAGAAAGGCAAGAGAAGGCGTTGAAGTAAGATTCATGTATGATGGAACAAATACGCTTTCATTACTTCCCAAAAGCTATCCTGAACGTATGGAGGCCAAAGGTATAAAGTGCAAAGTGTTTGCGCCTATGACTCCGTTTTTATCTACGCACCAGAACAACAGAGATCACCGTAAGATCCTTGTTATTGATGGGCATACTGCTTTTACAGGCGGTATAAATATGGCAGATGAATATATAAACAAAAGAGAACGCTTTGGCCACTGGAAAGATACTGCCATAATGGTAAAGGGAGAAGCTGTAAACAGCTTTACGTTAATGTTCCTGCAGATGTGGAATATTAACGAGACGAAGAAGGAAAACATCGGAAGATATATGTATACCGGCGGAACTGTAGATGCAGGCATGAGATACGGTGGTTTTATAGCCCCTTACGGCGACAGTCCGTTCGATGGTGAAGAGCTTGGCAAAAAAGTGTATCTTGATATACTTCACAGAGCCGATGAATACGTTCATATAATGACGCCATATCTCATCCTTGACGAGGAAATGATAGATGCGCTGACCTTTGCATCACAGAGGGGTGTAGACATCAAGCTCATACTTCCGCATATACCGGATAAGAAATATGCTTACTGGCTTGCCAGGACGCATTATAAGGAACTTATAGAAGAAGGCGTTGAGATATACGAGTACACACCGGGATTCGTTCATGCGAAGGTGTTTACTTCAGATGACGAAAAGGCCGTTGTCGGAACTATCAACCTTGACTACAGAAGCCTTTTCCTGCACTTTGAATGTGCAGCATATATTTGGAAGAATCCGGTTGTTATGGATATTGAAAATGATTTTAGGGACACTTTAAAGAAGTGTCATAAGATGACGCTGAAGGATTGTAAGGAATACAATAAGCTTTACAAGCTCTTGGGACAGATATTGAGACTTATAGCACCATTAATGTAATAATAAATCGAAAGGACATCAGGATGTTATTCAAGAATATAACGATTTTAAATGAAGAGCTGAATATAGAATGTAATAAATACGTTCTTGTATCAGATGGTAAAATTGCCTATATAGGAGATGAAAAGCCTGAGGCAGTTTACTCTAGAGAGTATGACGGCAAGGGTAGACTCTTAATGAGCGGCTTTTTTAACAGTCACGGTCATTCGCCAATGGCGCTTATGAGAGGATACGGAGAAAACCTTTCACTTCAGGATTGGTTGTTTACAAAAATATTCCCGTTCGAAGATCAGCTTGACGGCGAAGCAGTTTATTGGTCTACTATGCTGACAATGGCAGAATCAGCAAGATACGGTATTGTTTCAACAAGCGATATGTATTACTTCTGCGACGATATGGCGCGCGCTGTTATCGAGAGCGGAGTTAAATCGAACATTTCCAGATCGATAACAAATCCGATGGGATTACCGATATCAGAGCTTGCCAGCTTCGATGAAATGAAGAAATTCCACAGAGAGTTCAATAATGTAGCTGACGGAAGAATAAAAGTAGACATGAGTCTTCATGCCGAATACACTTCAAATCCTGAAACTGCCAGGGCTTTGGCGGAGTATGCCAAGTCTCTCGATGAGACTATCATGCATGTTCATGTATCAGAGACTAAACTGGAGCATGATGAATGTATTCAGCGACATGGGTTAACGCCTGCTGCTTATCTTGAAAAGATGGGTATATTTGATGTTCCTACCGTAGCGGCTCACTGTATATATTCCGATGATAACGACCTTGATATATTTAAGGCGAAGGGTGTTACCGTTGCAACTAATCCTGTCAGCAACATGAAGCTTGCAAGCGGTATATGTAATGTACAGAAGATACTGGATAAAGGAATAAACCTGGCAATAGGTACTGATAGCGTTGCCAGCAATAATAACCTAGACTTCATAGAAGAAATGAAGGTTATGACGATAAGCTGCAAAGCGCAGACAGGAGATCCTACCGCAGTTACTCCTATAGATACTCTGCGAGCTGCAACAATAGGCGGTGCAAATGCGCAGGGCAGAAAGAATACGGGCGTTTTAAAGGTAGGAGCGGATGCAGACCTTATAGTATTAGATATTTCTCAGCCAAATATGCATCCGGTTCACAATCTCATCAATAATATAGTGTATTCTAGTTCCGGTAAGGATGTTGTCATGACCATGGTAGATGGTAAAGTGCTTTATGATAACGGAGAATATACTACAATAGATATTGAGAAGACTATATTCGAAGTAGAAAAGTCAACTCAGAGAATACTTGAAAGGCTTTAGGTAATGGCTAAAAAATCATTATTAAAAGGAGCTGTAGTTTTAGCTGCAGCAGGCATAATAGTAAAATTCATAGGTGCGTTTTTCAGAATACCGCTGGCGAACTTCATCGGAGATGTCGGCATGGCATATTATACACCGGCATATTCCATATACGGATTCCTCCTGGTGTTTGCTACTACAGGTATTCCTGTAGCGATATCAAAAATGGTATCCGAAAGATGTGCGGTAGGTCAGTTCAGTGAAGCAGAAAGAGTGTTTAAACTGTCGAGAACCTTGATGTTTGTGATCGGACTTTTAGGCTTCCTCATTCTATTCTTCTTCGGTGATATGCTGGCTGTCATGATCAATAATCCGGGTTCTGCACTTGCTATGAAAGCAACTGCACCGGCACTGCTTCTCGTGCCGATAATGTCAGCATACAGAGGATATTTCCAGGGTATGCAGGATATGACATCTACAGCGGTTTCACAAGTAGTGGAACAAATATTCCGTGTTGCATGCGGACTTTCGCTTGCAGTTATACTTATGGACGGCGCATATAGCTTCCTCGCTGAAACAGAGCAGGAAAGAGGGGCTGCGGGAGGCTGTTTCGGAGCTTCTGCAGGTGCTGTAGGTGGACTTATAGTAATGTTTATCTTCTATCTGGCTCAGAGAAAGACGATGAAGCGCAGAATCAAGAACGATAATTCAAATGTCAGAGAAAGTAACGGAACCATATTAAAGAAGATAGCTATTATAGCAGTGCCTATTACGATAGGGGCAGCTATAATGCCTATAGTAAATGTAGTTGACTCCAGTATAGTAATGACCAGACTTCTCGATGCAGGCTTTGACAGAATGACTTCAGAGAGTATGTTCGGACAGCTTACAGGCTTCGCAAGTCCTATAGTTCAGTTCCCGTTAGTTCTCATACAGGCGATCGTAGTGAGCTTGGTACCGATGGTTTCAGCATCTAACAAGCTGGGGGACAGAGAAGAACTTCATAATAATATTTCACTTGGTGTTAGAATGACAGCAATCATCACACTGCCTGCAGCAGTAGGACTGTTCGTATTATCGGAACCTGTTTTGTTGCTGTTATACAGCTCACAGAGAGAAAGCGCTATAGGTGCAGCACCTTGTCTGCAGATACTTTCACTGGGATTCATATTCCTTTCGGCACTGACTATATTTACAGGTGCGCTTCAGGGAATAGGCAAACAAGGGATTCCTGTAAGAAACTTATTTATAGGTGTTGTTGCCAAGCTGATAATTACATGGGCACTTGTAGGTATTCCGGCATTCAATGTAAAGGGCGCAGCGATAGGAACTATAGCAACATATATGGTTGCGGCAGTGCTTGACTACTTCGCTCTTAAGAAGCATAGCGGCGTCAACTTATCTGTCAAACTTACTGTGATAAAACCGATGATTTCCTCTGTTGTAATGGGGGTTATAGTATTCGTAGCTTATAGAATATTCTTCAATGTTTTAGGCAGCAACGGTACTGCTACTATATTGTCTGTATTCCTTGGTATAGCTATATATGGGCTTATGGTTATCAGAACAAAAACGATTGAAAGAGAAGAAATGATGACTATTTCAATAGGCAGAAAATTAGTAGTGATATGCGATAAACTCAGATTGTGGTAATTGCATGAAAAAATAGGTAGTTTAATTCAAAATACCTTGACAAAACCGTTGAAAAATGGGACAATAGCAAGGCAAAGAAACGTATGGAAACTTTGTGTTAGTAATTTTTAAGGAGGATTTTATTGATGAATAAGGCGGAATTAGTAGCTGCAGTAGCAGAAAAAACCGGTTTCACTAAGAAAGATGCAGAATTAGCAGTTAACGCTTTCGTATCAAGTGTAGAAGGCGCTTTAGTAAATGGAGAAAAAGTACAGCTGATCGGATTCGGAACTTTTGAAGTTCGTCAGAGAAAAGCAAGACAGGGAAGAAACCCTAGAAAGCCTGGCGAAGTTATCAAGATCGACGCATCAAAGGCTCCTGTTTTCAAAGCAGGTAAGGCTCTGAAGGATGCAGTAAACAAATAAGAATCGCTTACAAAAGGGTAACGGATGTTACCCTTTTATTATTTTACACGGAGGTAAAAATGCGTATAGATAAATACTTAAAAAACTCCAGGATCATTAAGAGACGAACTGTTGCCAAGGAAGCTTGTGAGCAGGGAAGAATTACCGTAAATGATAAAATCGCCAAGCCCGGACTTGAAGTCAAGGTTGGCGATGAGATTTTCATACAGTTCGGCAATGGAAGCCTTAAGGTTGAAGTTGTAGCCCTTACAGAATCTTGCCGCAAGGAAGATGCTGCGGGTATGTATAAGGTTATCGAATAGACAGCGGTAGTTTTGACATAATTCTGTTCCACACGAGAGGGATCAGAACGAGATGTATCGGTAACATTACCGCACATTTAAATATCCTTGTAGGAAGAAGTGCTATAAAGGCATCTCCCATCAGAATCGACAGCCAGAAGGTATCGAGGCAAAGATTTAGTAGCAGTATGATGATGAGACTTGCCGGCAGTACGTTTTTCCACGTAATCTTCTCTTTACCGTGAAGAAAGAACCCAAACACAAGACCTGTCAGAACAGCTGTGACTGTGAATCCCGGGAAGAATACTCCCGACGGGAATATCAACATACCTAATATATCACCTACAGCATATCCCATAGCAGCCCATATAGGCCCGTATAGGATACCCATCATAGACACCGGCAGAAAGCCGAAGCCTATTCGAAGAATAGGGGTGTTGACGGAACAGAATCTTGTAAGAATGATTTCAAGAGCCACAAGAAATGCCATGACCACAAGACGTGTGGTCTTTGATTTTTTTTCCATTAAAAAAACTCCTTTTCAAATAGTCGTAGGTCAAACTACACTATTGATGAAGGAGTTTATCGCTTAACAGTAAGTGTAGTAGCGGACGCGATATTGTACCGCGGTAAAACCTTCGTTCACAGGCAACATCCCATCCCGTGACACTTTACGCACAATATCTACTCTACGCGAATATTATTCTAACATATTTATATATAAGGTACAATAGCCTGCTCATAATATGTTGTTAAGGGTAGGCTTCTCATCTGTCCACAATCTCTTTAAGGCAAGCTCAACATTATTACAATAAGACAAAGCCATGCCGATATCATTTACTTCTATATAATAAGAAGCCTTTTGAAATATCATATCAGCTTCATTTAATCTCTTCTCATCGAGAAAATAACGACTTATATCTTTAAGTATGTTCCATTTCTTCATTATTATATTATATTCTTTGCTTGCTGCTTCCCATTTCTCCTCCTGTATCGCATACTTCACATCCGATTCAAGACTTCGTGTGCATTCGTCTATCAATGTCTCCGCCTTATAGTTATAAAATAACCAGAGCGTTGTCATAAGCAAAAGGCACAAGAGGGCTGCTAAAAGGTTTTTCATTTGATAACCTCCCTTGCAAAGGGAGAGGCAGTGCGCTTTGCAAAAGCATGAAGCTTGCCATTGCTGTCGCATACAGCAAGAAAGACATCGGACATATTCTCAAAGCCCAATGCATTAAGTTCTTCAGTAAGCTTCTGCTCATCTCGTCCCGAGGCGGAAAGGTTACTATTATATAGTACGCCGTCAGCAATGAATACTGAGGGCATGATTTCCGTAGCCTTCTTTATATTCATATCTTTAGGGGTAAGAGGTTTGTTTTCTGCCTTTTGTATGATGCTGAGATCTCCGTTGGCTTCCATGATGGCATATTCGACTTCCGATATGGAAGAGGCATTACCAATACGGAGCTGTTCCATAAGATCATCGATAGTTATTCTTAAAGACTTCATTTCTTGTGTATTGATTTCTCCTTTATTAATAAGAAGGCTCGGCTTGCCACGGAAAAAGCATTTTATCTTTTCATGCTTAAGGGAAAGATAAGATATAAGCACTTGTATAAACATTAGCGTGAATATGGCAGCCGTTCCTTTTATCATAGAAATTTCCGGAGATTCGATCGGAATAGATGCAAGTTCGGCGATCATGAAAATTACCACCAGCTGGAAAGGGGACATTTTAGAAAGTTCGGCTTTGCCCATTATGCGTATGACAAACAAAACCACTAAATACATTATGAATGTTCTGGCTAATACGACCAACATATAAATCACCTCCATAGAGTTAATAGTTATTATTTGCAGGGCTCAAATAACATATACGAAACGCTAAAATAGAAGGCGAAAAAAAGATTAAAAAAAGTTGAAAAAAGTCGTTGACAAGGGGGTTGTCTTTTGGTATTATAAACAAGCTGTCGCGAAAACAACGAGTTCTTAAGCCGTTGAATCGGAGCTAAGAGCTTAAAAAAACTTCTAAAAAAAGTTAAAAAAGTTGTTGACAAAGAGCGTGACATGCGATACAATTAAAAAGCTCGCTAATAACGAGCTTGACCGAAAAAACTTAACGGTTTAACGGTCATGAACATTGAAAACTTCATAGTGTAGAAATTTTAGTCAAAATAAAATTTTGAACAAGAAACAATGCAAACCTGAGAAATCAGAGCAAGCAAATGTTTCCGACAATTTCTAAAAAAGAGTAATTCGGATAAGAATTAAGCGAAACGCGAAAGCGTTGAATGAGTTAGAAATGCAAACTTGATTTAGACTTCTTCGGAAGTGTAGATAACATTTAATTAAGAGTTTGATCCTGGCTCAGGATGAACGCTGGCGGCGTGCCTAACA
>JAUMXT010000187.1 GCA_030529015.1 Bacillota bacterium
GGCCCCATCGCCTGCGAATTGTATTTTCCGGGCAAGCGCTATATTTGGTGCGCCGGACAGATGATGCATTTGAAGGAGGTTCCGGACTATGCCTTTCAGGATTTCTGGTCGCAGAAGCCCAGATGGTGCCGCTGGTTTTATAAGCTTCTGTCATATCTGATCGCACCATTCTCCGTCTGCGTATTCAACAATGCTGGCACCATCCCTGTATATCATGATATCCGCCTCAGAACAACCTTCAAAATGTCCATGGACAAACTGCAGGATGGGGCCAGTATGATCATTTTCCCGGAGCATGACGAGCCATATAACAATATCATCTGCGAATTTCAAGACAAGTTTATCGATTTAGCTCGACTGTACTATAAAAGGACCGGGACGGAGCTGAGCTTCGTTCCGCTTTATATGGCTCCGGCACTCAGAAAAATGTATATAGGTAAGCCGATCCGGTTTTGCGCAGATACCCCGATTGTGGACGAAAGGAAGCGCATCTGTGACTACCTGATGACAGAAATTACTAACATTGCCCGCGCACTCCCGGAACACACCGTTGTTCCATATCGCAATATTCCCAAAAGACTCTATCCATCCAGTATTCCCAGAGAGGCAAATGAAAATGAGAAAACCGGTCGTTGACTACAAAGAATTTCGGCTTAGAAGGATCAATGCACCCCAGTATGCCCATTTGAAATATTTGTTGGGCTGGGTTGGATACTTTATTCTGTTCTTCTTAACCGAAAACCTGATCCCTGCGGAGCGATGCCATAGCGTCCACTGCTGGCTGGACGATATAATTCCGTTCTGCGAGTATTTTATTATCCCATATGTTTTCTGGTATGTATTAATCGTGATAACGTTGGTGTATTTTGCGTTGTATAACCCGGAAGGCTTCAAGAGATTCATGACCTTCATCATCGTCACGCAGGTAGTTGCCATAGCGATCTACATACTCTTTCCCAGCAGGCAAGATCTGCGCCCCGTGGAATTTGTGCGGGATAATGTCTTTACACAGATCATTGGCAAACTGTACGCAGTCGATACAAATACGGGAGTTTGCCCGTCACTGCATGTGGCATACTCTATTGGAATCACATCCGCATGGCTGAAAGAGCGGGATGTGAGCAAACTGTGGAAGGTCTTTGTTGTGATTGCCGCGATTCTCATTTGTCTGTCCACCATGTTCATCAAGCAGCACTCTGCGCTGGATTTCTTTGCAGCATTGCCCGTCTGCTTGCTGGCAGAAGTGATCGCTTATGGGAAAAACTATTGGCGGCAGGAATGGCGAAAACTTCGCTGAACTGCTATGCAATAATAAAAGAAAAGGTAGAGGATCAAGTTCGCGCGACTTGATCCTCTGCTCATTTATTTCGTTATGATTTCTTCAGCCACTGGGAGAACTCTTCTGCGCCGCCAATAAGAGCATGTGCGCTCCATTGGCGGCGTTTTCGTTTATATCAGTCTAAAGGCTTATACTCCATCACAGTTTTCAGATACACTTCCGGATCGCCGTTGAGGATCAAATCCGCATAGGCCAGCGGGTCATTGTAAATGAGATAATCCAGTTCCGACCGCTCATACATATTACGGGTGATTTCATTCTCTACGGCGATGGTATCGATGGAGCAAATGCTCCCATCCGTGAAACGAAGTTCCACGCAGGCGGTATCCATATTAAACGCACAGTTGATGAGTTTTTCCATGATCATTTCCTCCTAAAATACAGTTTAACGGGGTAACTCTTGAAAAGACTTGACATACCCCATATAATAAAAGTGCCTAAGAGATTGTAGTCACCGAATCGGTGGCGAAGGTTTCTTAACTCACGCCGGACACCCTCGGCAAACCAAATTTCGAAGGAGGGGCCCGATGTCCAAACGGAACAAGTTTGACATTGAGCTGCCGCAGTCGATCATCGATTCCTTTGCAAGACATTTGGTTTCGGAAATCCGAGCCTACTACGACAGTGAGGAAGGCCAGGCGGCATTCGAAGAGTGGCTGAAGCAGCGCGAAGACACCGAAGACGCCTAAGACAAAAAAGTGAGGGCCAAGGTTATCAAACCTTGACCCTCATTTTCTGTTTTGACATCAGAAGCGAACCTCTACGGCGAAACCGCCTTTGAAAAAATAGATGTTCGTCCAATGTCCATTTGGTGGAGGCGAGGGGAGTTGAACCCCTGTCCGAAAGCACTTTAACAGAAAC
>JAUMXT010000008.1:0-4392 GCA_030529015.1 Bacillota bacterium
GATGAATATAGAAACATAAAAACCGTGTTCTCTGTACACAACCTGAAGTTCCAGGGAATATATCCCGGAGATATGCTTGGAGATGTACTGGGCCTTGCAGATATCAAAAATGCAGCGGATCAGCTCACTTACGGAGATGCTGTAAACTTCATGCAGGGAGCACTCAATTACAGTGACAAGCTCACTACCGTAAGCCCGACTTATGCAGAAGAAATATGTACCCCTTGGTATGGTGAAGATATGGAGAACATCTTCTTAAGAAGATACGATGTACTCAGTGGCATACTCAACGGGATAGATACGTACAAGCATTCACCGGGCAGGGACAATAATATCGCGGTTAAATACAATGCATCTACAGCCAAGGCAGGCAAGGCTGTCAACAAGGAAGCTCTCCAAAAAGAGCTGGGTTTGGCAGTAGACCCTGATGTTCCATTGATCGTGCTTATCAGCAGACTTACTGAGCAAAAAGGTCTTGACCTTGTAAAATTCATCCTTGAAGAATTGCTGGAGGAAGATATCCAGGTAGCAGTTCTTGGTGTAGGCGATAAGGATTATGAGGACGCATTCAAATATTTCGAAAGCATAATGCCTGATAAAATGAGAGCATGTATCAAATTTGACCTTGGCCTTTCGGCCAGATTTTATGCAGGTGCGGACATGCTGCTGATGCCGTCAAGATTCGAACCTTGCGGTCTGTCGCAGATGATTGCAATGCGCTACGGCACGCTTCCTATCGTGCGTGAAACAGGCGGTCTGAAGGATACTGTAATAGATTGCAGAAACGGCGATCCTGAAGGCTGCGGTTTCAGTTTCCCTGATTATAACGCACATGAGCTGCTGTTCGCCATCAAAGATGCGGCACAGATATACAGAGAAGATAAGAAACGCTGGGATGCGCTGGTAAAGCGCGCCATGAAGAAAGATTTTTCATGGAAAAGTTCCGCAAAAAGCTATATAGGATTATATGAACAGCTAATGGAGGCAAAGTAATACATGATCAAATGCTGTCATGATTCCCAAAATAAAATATACAGAACGCCGGTAGGCGCACTTAAGGAAAATGAAACAGTCGCCCTTTGCATCAGAGCGGAGGGCGATGCTTTTAATAGCGACAGAGCAGAAACCCTGTCATGCAAAGTGCACCTTTGGCAGACTTTGAAAGGCGGCAGGCATATCCCTATGGAAAAAACTATACTTGAGGATGGAGCCTGTCTTTTTAATGTGACGTTCACACCATCTGAAGAGGCCGATCTTTGTTGGTATTACTTCATTCTGGAGGACGGTACGAATACATATTACTACGGAAATAATGCTGAAAGACTTGGCGGAGAGGGTGCTGTTTATGACTATGAACCGCCGGCTTTTCAGATTACGGTATATAAGGATGCTCCTGTGCCGAAGTGGTATAAGGACGCGATAGTGTATCAGATTTTCCCTGACAGATTCGCGCGCGACGAGGACTGGATGGAAAAGCAGGCAGCTGTGGAAGCCTTCAGACGTGAGATTAAACGTGAGACTATAGGAAGTGTTGACAATAATATTGAAGTGCCGGAATGGAAGGGTGCGAAACGCATCATTGAAGAGGATTGGTATGGTACCCCTTATTATGTGAAGAATGAAAAAGGTGAGGTGACCTCATGGCCGTTTTTCGGCGGTACATTGGAAGGTATCAGGCAGAAGCTTTTTTATCTTAAGAGCATGGGCGCTTCTGCGATTTATCTCAACCCGATATTCTTGGCATCCAGCAACCATAAATATGATACGGCAGATTATATGATGATAGACCCGGGTTTCGGAACTGAAAAGGATTTCAGGGCGCTTTGTGACGACGCTCGCAAGCTGGGGATCAGAGTGATTCTAGACGGCGTGTTCAATCATACGGGAGCTGATAGCAAGTATTTCGATCAGTTCGGGAATTTCGGCGGAGGAGCTTGCTCGGGAACGGACAGTTCCGGTGCGTGCGGCGGGCCGGATTCACCGTATTATAAGTGGTACAGATTCGAGGAGTTTCCTGATAAATACGACTGCTGGTGGGGTGTAGGTGACTTGCCGAATGTTGAAGAAAACGAGCCGTCATATCGAGAATTTATATATGGCGGAGATGATAATGTGGTGGCTAAATGGCTGCGTGCAGGCGCTTCGGGCTGGAGGCTCGACGTGGCCGATGAACTGCCGGATGATTTTATC
Organism: Bacillota bacterium; assembly: GCA_030529015.1. Lineage (GTDB taxonomy): Bacteria > Bacillota > Clostridia > Peptostreptococcales > Anaerovoracaceae > Lentihominibacter. The sequence continues at coordinate 2,191 of JAUMXT010000008.1, forward strand.
GAAGGCATCAGAACTACTGTTAAGGAGACTGACCCCGATGCTGTTTTGATTGGTGAAGTCTGGGAGGATGCCAGCAATAAGGTGAGCTACGATGTGCAGAGACGGTACTTTATGGGCGATGAACTTGACAGTACCATGAATTACCCTGTGCGTGACATTTTTATGGATTATATGCTGGGCAAAAGCGATGCCGGTATGGCTGTCAGACGATTGAACAGCTTGGCCGAAAACTATCCGCCTGAGAATTTCTACGGTGCTTTAAATCTGATGGGAAGCCACGACAGAGCGAGAAGTTTGACTGTATTGAGTGATGCTCCCAGAACCTTCGAAGACAAGAAAAACTATAAGATTCCTGACGATAAGATGTGGCTGGCAAAGAACAGGATGAAGGTTCTGTCCCTCATCCAATATGTGATGCCGGGAGTACCGTGTCTCTATTACGGTGATGAAGCCGGTGTGCAGGGCTATGAAGATCCATATAACAGGGCGACTTATCCGTGGGGCAGAGAAGATGAAGAGCTGATGATCCATTACCGTATGCTGGCACAGCTTAGAAAGCAGTATGGGGTTTTGGTCGACGGAGATTATAAATTTACAGAACAAGGTGAGCATATATTTATATGTGAGCGATTCCATGATACGAGCGACAAACGGTCTGACAGTATCACATCAGATGAAACTATAATTCTTGTGGCAAACCGCCATATATTCGGATCGGTTACTGCAACGGTGGAACTTCCTGAAGGAACAGAGTATGTGTTGGAACTGCTCAGTGGGGAAGAAGTCACTGGAGAAACTGTCAGTGGTGAAGCTGTTGAGCTTGCTACTGCAAATCAGAAGCTACGGCGTATCAGCGCAGAGTTGCCACCGGTATCTGCCAAATTGTATTACTGCAGCAAGAAGAAACCGCAAAAGTTAGAAATGTCGCGAAGTGCAGGTGTTCTTTGCCACGTTTCATCACTGCCATCGGGCAGCCTCGATGGGGCTGAGGCTTTCATAGATGACCTAGCAGCTATGGGTCAGAAATTATGGCAGATCTTACCGCTCAGTCCTGCTGATGAAGATACGGATTCTCCGTATTCCGGTGCAGCCGTATTTGCAGGAAACACTAAGCTTGTGGGAAAACGTGCGGCAGGAGAGTACATAGATAAGAACGACTACGAGCGCTTTTGCGAAAGAGAAAGCTACTGGCTGGACGACTATGCGCTTTACACTGTGATAAAGAGAAGCCTGGGCGGTGTGCCTTGGCAGCAGTGGCCTGAAGATGAGCGTGACAGGAAGAACCTGGACAAGTGGCGTATGACTCGAAGAGATGAGCTGGAAGTCATAAAGAAGAACCAGTATATTTTCGACCGCAGATGGAAGGAAGTTAAAGCGTATGCAAGCAGCAAGGGGATTTCGGTGATCGGTGACATTCCTATATATGCGGCTGTTGACAGTGCTGATACATGGGCACACAGAGATGTGTTCCTGCTGGGTGAGGATGGATATCCGCTGGTTGGTGCGGGAGTACCGCCTGATTATTTCAGCGAGGACGGACAGCACTGGGGAAATCCGCTTTATGATTGGGATTCTTTGAAGGCCAATGATTACGAGTGGTGGGTGAATCGTGTGCAGCGTGCTATGAGTCAGTATGATTACATCAGACTTGACCACTTCAGAGGTTTTGCCGCGTTCTTCGCGATTCCTCGCGGTGGCAAACCTCGTGACGGTTGGTGGCTGCCTGGAGTTGGTAAGGTGTTTTTCGATTTCCTCGAATCGCGTCTGGGCCGGATGCCGTTTTTAGCTGAGGATTTGGGAACACTGGATAATCAAGTACATGACCTGCTGAAGCTGACCGGATGTCCGGGAATGTTGGTTTACCAGTTCTCTGTTGATGAGATCAAGGGACTTGATGATGGCACAGCCGCAACGAAGATTCTCTATTCAGGAACCCACGATAATCAGACGCTGGCAGGCTGGATCGAGGAGAATAACATCGAAGCTGAACCTGATAAAATCATCGCAGAACTCTATGAATCCAAATCACCATGGGTGATTTTACCACTTCAAGATATATTAGGCCTTGGCGACGAAAGCCGAATGAATATTCCGGGACTTGCCGAAGGCAACTGGCAGTGGCGAGCACCTGAAGGCTGGATGACGAGTGAGCTTTGCGAGAAGATGAAGGAATTAGCTGCTCATAATGGCAGATAACCCTTG
>JAUMXT010000008.1:4492-14751 GCA_030529015.1 Bacillota bacterium
TTAAATCACCTTCATCGCCCCAATAGACGGTGCAGTTTCGTCAAGTATGGCATAAACAGGGATGTTTTGCAGCAAATCATTGAATCTGCCTTTATTTAAGAACGCTTTTTCGAAAACGTCCTTATCGAGCAGAGGCAGTATCTTAGGTAACATTCCGCCGCCGATATAAATGCCGCCGCATGAATTATAAACAAGTGCGTAGTTTCCGCAAGCAGCACCGAGAATCTCTGTGAAAATATGGAAAGCTTCCAGCGCCGTTAAGTTTCCGGATTTTGCGAGTGCAGTGATCTGGGCGGGATGCATCTTTTGACGTGGCCTGCATGCGGGCGCATCAGAGCCGCCTGATTCCGGTTCTTCAAGGAGACAGCCGAATATATTTGAGACTCCTTGACCTGAAAGAAGTCTTTCATAGCTGACGTGACCGTACTGCTTGGATAATCTTTCATAAATCATATGTTGCTTCGCACCGATAGGGGCGAAATCAACATGACCGCCTTCCGAAGGAATAATAATACCCTCGCGGGACACGGCGGACACGCCGAGGCCCGTACCTATTGAGATAACAGCCTTAGCGCCCTTTGCATCAGAAGCCGCGGAGCGGAACAGAGCGAGCTGATCGGGCATAGTCAGATGATCTATAGAGTGAGCCAGTGCTTCCAAGTCGTTTAGGAAAATCACGTTAATGTCGGCAAAAGCGTCGCGGAGTTCGGCAAGATCTATGACCTGCTTTGTGTTTGTAAGCTCGAACTTATCATCTGTCACAGGACCTGCCAGCGCGAAAGACAAATCAGTGATTTTGCAGTCGGAATGACCGGCAGTGAAATCATTGATCAATGTCTTGATAAACGTGAAGAAATCGCCTATTCTATTGGTAGCAGCGGTACCGCGATCGATGATGATACCGTCATTCCAGACAGTCCATAACGTCTTGGTTCCGCCTATGTCTAATGTCATTTTCATGGTGTTACCTCCGTGAAAATAGTATATCATAAAGTTAAATAAATTTCTTGCATTAGATACAAGTATGTGGTAATATTAATCGGTGAGTTTTTTAACTCGCATTTTTATGTGATTACCTGGGCTTAGCCAGCCGACACTCCGACGGTGACCAGGCCCAAGGCGAATGAAAAAATAAGGAGGAAATTTAAAATGATCACAGTAGAAAAGAAAGCAGAAATTATCAAAGAGTATCAGCTTAAGGAAGGCGATACAGGTTCCCCTGAAGTACAGGTTGCTATCCTGACTTACAGAATCAACGATCTGAATGAACACCTGAAGATCCACAAGAAGGACCACCACTCAAGAAGAGGTCTCCTCAAGATGGTAGGACAGAGAAGAAACCTTCTCAATTACCTGAAGAAGAATGATCTTGAAAGATACAGATCACTGATCGCTCGTTTAGGTTTGAGAAAGTAGTAAATCAACTTAAGAAATTTAGGCGGGAAGGAATATTCCCGCCTTTATTATTATAAAAAACGCGTCGCCACGAGGGTGCCGCGGAAGCAAATGACAAGAATTAACAGGAGGTAGTTGTTAATTATGAAGTACACAGATTACAGAGTATTTAAGACAGCCATCGGCGGAAAGCTTTTGGAACTGGAAATCGGCAAGGTTTGCGAACTGGCTAACGGACAGGTTATGGTAAGATACGGTGACACAGTTGTTAACGTAACAGCATGTGCATCAAAGGAACCAAGACCTGACATCGATTTCTTCCCGCTTTCATGCGACTATGAAGAAAAGATGTACGCAGCAGGCAAGATTCCGGGCGGATTCATCAAGAGAGAAGGAAGACCAAGCGAAAAGGCTATCCTCAACTCAAGACTTATGGACAGACCACTTCGTCCACTGTTCCCTAAGGGCTTTTTCAACGATGTACAGGTTGTAGCAACAGTTATGTGCGTTGACCACGACGCTCCATCAGAAATCGCTGCTATGATCGGTTCATCAGTTGCCCTGGCTATTTCCGATATTCCATGGGAAGGACCTACAGGTTCAGTTCTCATCGGCATGGTAGACGGACAGTTCGTAGTTAATCCATCACTGGCACAGAGAGAAGAAAGCTGCATGCACCTGGTAGTATCAGGTACTAAGGATGCCATCATGATGGTAGAAGCAGGTGCTAACGAAGTATCTGAAGATGTTATCCTGGACGCTATCATGTTCGCTCACGAAGAAATCAAGAAGATCGTTGAGTTCATCGAAATGATCGTTGCAGAAATCGGCAAGCCTAAGATGGATATCGAACTTTACAAGGTTCCTGAAGACATCGATACTGCAGTAAGAGCATACGCAGAAGATAAGATGAGAGAAGCCATCCTGACATTTGACAAGATGGAAAGACTCGACAACATGGATGCTGTTGAAGCAGAAGCTAAAGAACACTTCGCAGAAATCTATCCTGATAACGCTAAGGACATCGGAAACGTTCTTTATGCGATCACTAAAGAACAGGTTAGAAAGATGATCCTGGACGACGGCATCAGACCTGACAACAGAAAAAGAGACGAAATCAGACCAATCTGGTGTGACACAGGCATTCTGCCTAGAACTCACGGAACAGGCCTCTTCAAGAGAGGACAGACTCAGGTACTGTCAGTAGCTACACTGGGACCTCTCGGAGAAGCTCAGACTATCGACGGAATCACAGAACAGACTGAAAAGAGATACATGCATCACTACAACTTCCCGCCTTACTCAGTAGGTGAAGCCGGAAGAATGAAGAGCCCGGGCAGAAGAGAAATCGGTCACGGCGCTCTGGCAGAAAGAGCACTGCTGCCTGTACTGCCAAGTGAAGAAGAATTCCCATACGCTATCAGAATCGTATCAGAAGTTCTTTCATCAAACGGATCAACTTCAATGGGTTCAACTTGCGGAAGCTGCCTGGCACTGATGGATGCCGGTGTTCCTATCAAGGCACCTGTAGCAGGTATCGCGATGGGTCTCATCGAAAGAGTAGAAGAAGACGGAACAAGCAAGATGGCTATCCTGTCAGACATCCAGGGTATGGAAGACTTCCTGGGCGACATGGACTTCAAGGTTGCAGGTACAGCTAAGGGTGTAACTGCTATCCAGATGGACATCAAGGTTCACGGCCTTTCAAAGCAGGTTCTTCAGGATGCACTGAAGCAGGCTTATGAAGGAAGAATGCACATCATGGGAGAAATGCTGGATGAAATCGCTGAGCCAAGAGCTGAACTTTCACCATACGCTCCAAGAATCATCTCAATGCAGGTTGATCCTGACCACATCAGAACTATCATCGGACCGGGAGGCAAGACTATCAACAGAATCATTGCCGACACAGGTGTTAAGATTGATATCGACGATACAGGTCTCGTATACATCGCTGCTCCTGATATGGAAAGCGCTCGCGCCGGCGTTCGCGAAATCGAACTGCTGATCAAGGAACCGGAACCGGGTGAAATCTACGAAGGAAAGGTAACGAGAATCCTGACTACTGCAAAGGGTTCAGTTGGTGCTTTCATCGAGATCCTGCCTGGTAAGGAAGGTCTCCTGCACATCTCAAAGATGGCTAAGGAAAGAGTAGAAAAGGTTGAAGACGTTATGAACGTTGGCGACGTTGTTAAGGTAAAGGTTACTGAAATCGACAGCCAGAACAGAATCAATCTTTCAAGAAAAGAACTGCTGTAATAAAAATGAGCGGGCAAACAATAGTGTTTGTCCGTTTTTTAGTATAAAATCTAAACTCGAGTAAAAAAATAGACTCGAGTTTATTTTTTTATTGCGAAATCAACAAAACAGGAGTATCCTTATATTGAGGAGGTGAAGCTATGGCGGTATCAAGGCGCGAAGCCAATAAAATCAAGTGCAGACAAGATATATTGAAGGCGTCGAGAAGACTTTTCAAAGAAAAGGGATATGACGATACTATGATCGATGATGTGGCCGATAAAGCAGGCATATCTAAGGCGACGCTTTACAATTACTTCCCAAATAAAGAGAGTCTGCTCGTGGGCACCATGGACGACCAGATAGATGCTACTCGAAGATGTATAGCTGCAGTAGGGACAAACAGCTACGATAAAATCAAACTAGTATTAGAATTCCTGGTTTTAGACAGCATAAAGTTTATAGATGTAAGCCGAAGAATAATGTACCTCAACGCCTGCGAAGCAAGTCCGATGTACGGCAAAGTAAATGAAGCCAAGGAAATGCTCCGTCACCTGACAGATAGGGCTAAGGAAGAAGGAACATTCAAGGAAGATATACATTCAGTAGAAATCGTAGAGATCCTTATGAGCATATACCTCAATTCACAGTTCCAGTGGAAGGATATAGAGGAACTTACAGAAGAGCAAGTACGAACGAGAATCGAACGAATGCTGGAAATCACTCTGGCAGGATGTTTTAAATAACGGGCAAAACCCTAACATATAAAGGAGAAAGACTATGACAGAAAAATTTGCAATCACTAAATACCCTGACGCTCAGGCTATCAACAAGCAGCTTGACGTCTTAAAAGAAATGCCGATCTATTCGATCAACAGAGATTACCTTAAGGAGATCGAAACAGAATACTTCGACAAGAAATGTGCCAAGTCAAAAGAAATGACAACGGCAGCCAAGGAAATAATCCCGGGCGGCGTACAGCACAATCTGGCTTTCAACCATCCGTTCCCTCTGGCAGTTGAAAAAGCAAAGGGCGCGCATCTCTATGACGTGGATGGCAACGAGTACTACGACTTCCTGCAGGCAGGCGGTCCTGTAGTGATGGGAAGCAATCCTGACTTCGTAAGAGATAAGGTAATAGAACTTCTCATGGACGGCGGTCCGTCAACAGGACTTTTCCATGAGTATGAATATAAGCTGGCAAAGAAGATCAGCGACTGCGTTCCTACTGTAGATATGTTCAGAATGATGGGATCAGGTAACGAAGCCGTAATGGGCGCAACCAGAATAGCCAGACTTGCAACTAAGCATAAGAGAATCGTCAAGATGGGCGGAGCATATCACGGCTGGAACGATCAGATGGCATGGAGCATCAGAATCCCGGGTTCAAGATGGACACAGGCAAGCGGAGTTCCTAAGAAGATGTTCAAATACACAGACGAATTCTTCCCTAACGATCTGGAAGATCTGGAAAGAGTACTCAAGGAAAACACTAAGAAGGGCGGCACTGCTGCAGTATTCATCGAAGCGATCGGTCCTGAAAGCGGCACATGGCCTGTAGATAAGAGTTTCCCTAGAGGCGTGGAATTCCTCTGTCGTAAGTACGACGCACTCTTCGTAGTAGATGAAGTAGTAACAGGCTTCCGTATGGGACTTTCCGGAGCTCAAGGATACTTTGACATTTCTCCTGACCTGACTATTTTCGGTAAGGTAATGGGCGGCGGATATCCGGGAGCAGGCGGTATCGGCGGTAAGAGAGAATACATGAAGTACCTCTCATCAGGCCTCGACGGCGGCAGCAAAAACCCTAAGGCGCTGGTTGGCGGAACAATGGCGGCAGCACCTGTAAGCTGCGTTGCAGGTTACCACACTATCTGCGAAATCGAAAGAACAAACGCATGTGAAAAAGCAGGCAAGATGGGCGATCTTCTGACAGAAGGTCTCAACAAACTGATAGATAAGCACGGACTTCCGTTCGTAGCATTTAACCAGGGTTCTGTATGTCACCTGGATACTACAGGATGCATGCACTACTCAATAGACTGGTCAAAACCATGGCAGATTCCTAACGTGCTGAAACAGACTTCCATCAGAAAGAAGGAAATGGAATACATGGGAGCTGCATATATGGCAGAAGGTATCGTAACACTGGCAGGTAACAGAATCTATACATCTGCCGCATACGATGAAGAAATGATAAAGGACGTGCTGGATAGATTCGACAGAGTCTTCAGCCACGTAGAACAAGTGAAGGTGAAATAAAATGGAACTATTAGAAGCGAAAAAACAAGTAATCAAAGCCGGCATAGAGCTGAGCGAATCGGGTCTCATAGCAAGGACATGGGGCAATGTAAGCTGTAGAACAGACGAAGATCATTTCGCTATTACAGCAAGCGGTAGAAACTACCTGACACTTACAGAGGATGAAGTAATCGAAGTCAGCATGGAAGACTTAAGTTATGAAGGCGACATCAAGCCATCATCCGAAAACAAGCTTCACAGAGAAGTTTACAGAATAAGACCTGACGTGAATTTCGTTATCCATACTCATCAGAGCAACGCGTCAGCAGTAGCGGCAATGGGTCTTCCGGGTGTTAAGTTTGATAAGGATTATCCCGGCATCGGTCACTTCGTGTTAGTAGCCGAATATGGACTTCCGGGAACTAAAAAGCTGTGCAAGAACACTGCTAAAACCGTAAACGAATACGACAGCAAGGCCGTAATCATGAGTAATCACGGTGCGTTATGCTACGGTGAAAGCTACGAAGAAGCATTCGAAATAGCAAGGACATTAGAAGAAGCCTGCGGCAAGTTCCTCGAAAGCATAGGCGTTCCCGCATGGAAAGAGCAGAGCGCCGCAGATGCAGACGCTTCCGCAGATGCTCAGGAATCAGCGGACGAACCTATCTGGAACGACGATCCGGCCATCATGAAATACATGAATGCCCGTGATGTATTAAAACCACATCTCGATGATTTCGCACAGCTGGCAGGACCTAGCCTCAAAATCATAGATCAGGATGACAAAAAGGCTGATAAGCTGATCGAAAAAGCCATCGCAGAAGGCCATCCTCTGCTGGTAAGAGGCAAAGGTGCGCTTTGCGCGGCAGAAGAGCGAGGCGACGCAGAGGCGCTGAGCATCGTAATAGAAAAGAACTGCAGAGCAGCACTTGCAGCTATCGGAGGCAAGCCGATCAACCATGTAGAGTGTGTGCTTATGAGACAGATATACCTCAACAAATATTCGAAGCAGAGTAAAAAATAGGAGGACCGCTATGTATGTAATAGCATACGATGTTGGAACGACAGGCTTAAAGAGCTGTTTGTTTTCAATAGGCAAGAATCAGCCGATAGAGCTGGTTGCAGGGGAAACGGCGGATTACGATCTTTACGTGCTGGATAACGGAGGCGTTGAGCAGGATCCAAACCAGTGGTGGGAAGCCATGGGTGTGACTACTAAAAAACTCCTCGATAAGGCCGGCATACATAAAGAAGATATAAAAGGAATTTCATTCTGCGCACAGATGCAGGCAGTTATCCTGGCGGATGAAAACGGCGAGCCGGTTATGAATGCCATGAGCTACATGGACAACCGCGGCAAGGACCAGATAGATAAGCTAATGCGAAAAGGCCCTAAAATTGCCGGAATGAACGCGTACAAGCTGCTGAGATCTTTGCAGATAACAGGTGCCGTATCCGGCAGCGTTAAGGACCCTGTGTATAAATACAGATGGGTAGCAGATAACGAACCTGAGATTTTTGCAAAGGCGCACAAGTGGCTGGATGCAAAGGATTTCCTGGTGCTGAAAGCTACAGGCAAGTTCACGATGTCGAGAGACAGTGCATTTTCTACGCTGCTCTGTGATACGAGACCGGGCAGAGTAGGTTTCAGCCCTGTGGTTTGCAAGCTTATGGACGTAGACATGAAGCACATGCCTGAAATCGTACTCAGTACCGATCAGGTGGGAGGCATTACGGAAAAGGCTGCAGAAGAGCTGGGTCTTGTGGCAGGAACACCGGTATTTTCAGGTGGCGGAGACGCATCGCTTATAGGAGTAGGTGCAGGTGCTACCTCAAGCGGAGATACTCATGTATATATGGGTACTTCAGGCTGGGTATGTACTGTTGTAGATAAACAGATGCTTGATATAGGTTCTATGATAGCATCTCTGTCGGGGGCAGATCCTGAGAAGTTCAATTGCTTTGCAGAGCTGGAGACAGCCGGCAAGTGTCTGGAATGGGCCAAGAAGCAGGTTGGCATAGAAGGGACATCAGGTTATGAAGAAATGATGGACCGCCTTGAAGAAATTCCTGCGGGAAGCAACGGCGTCATGTTCACACCATGGCTTCATGGCAACAGAAATCCGTTTGAGGATCCGGATGCCAGAGGAATGTTCTTCAATCTGGGTCTTGAATCGACGGCTGAGGATATGATCCATTCGGTTATAGAAGGTGTGTGCATGCACTTAAGATGGCAGATGACAGCTATGAACAAACTGACACCGCCATCGGAAACGATCAGATTTGTAGGCGGCGGTGCACAGGCGCCTCTGACATGTCAGATACTGGCTGATGTGCTCGGTAAGAAAGTTGAGACTGTAGACAGTCCTCAGAATGCAGGGTCGGTAGGTGCTGCGGCGATAATGGCTGTAGGGCTGGGCATATTCGAAAATCTGCAGGAGACTAAGAACAGTGTGCCGGCAACTGCGCTTTACGAACCGAGAAAAGAAAATACAGCTGTTTACGATAAGCTGTTTGAGACATTTAAGAATCTCTACAAGGCTAACAAGAAGAATTTCCATGTTCTTAACGGAAGTGAATAAACGCTGACGTAAATATAGAAATTATCATTACTTATTATTGAAAGGAGTTACCTATGAGAGGTAAAAACATCACAACCCTGACCCCTCTTCGTAAACTGGGGTATGAATCAGGACTTGGTGCTGAATCAGTAGTGTACAACATGTTTTATGTGTTCTTTATGTTGTTCCTTACTACAGTTGTAGGCATTAACCCTGCACTCGCAGGAACGATCTCGCTGATTTCAGTACTGGTGGATGCATTCACTGACCCGCTTATCGGATGGATCTGCGACAGACCCGGTGTTGACACTAAGAAATTTATGCTCATCGGCGGTACGCTGACAGGAATCCTTCTCGGAGCCAGTTTCTATGTATTCCCGGGAGGCCAGATAGCACAGTTTATTTACTACACAGTAGTAACTTCACTGATGTGGGTATCCTACACAAGCTTCTGTATTCCTTACTATGCATGCTGCGTACAGATGACAGATGACTATGATGAAATCACTAAGATCAGAGGTATATCTCAGATGATGAATGCATTCTTCATCTACTGCGGTGCTGCACTGCCTACAGTATTCGTAGGAATGTACACAGGCTTATTTGATGAAGGCACTTGCTGGACTCTCGCTGCATTCTCAATCGGAGCGATTTCAATCATCTTCGGTCTGATCAACTATTTCTCCATCAGACACGTTAAATTTATCCAGAAGCCGACTACAGAAAAGATGGACGGACTTATCAAGACTTACATCAATCTGCTTAAGCTGAAGCCGATGAAGTGGTTCATTCCATGGGTATTCTTTATCCTGCTGGGAACTGCAGTAGCTACAGCTAACGTTGAATATGTAATCATTTACACAGCAGGACTTCCTGCATCAGTTATTTCACAGACATCAGCAACAACTCTCGTATGCTTCCTGGTAGGAGCTCCGCTGCTGACATGGGTAGCAACTAAGTGGGACAGAAAGAACGCTGTTATCATCGGATATGTTATTTCCATTGTATGCCTGATCGGAGTTAAATTCCTGGGAATCGACAGCCTCGGTGATATCTTCCTGCTTCAGGGTGTAACAGGTATCGCCACAGTAGCATTCTGGGTATTCTTCTATGACTTCTCATATGACCTTATCGAGCTGGATGAATACAAGAATCGTAAGAACAGAGCAGGCGCTATCACATCATTCCCTCAGCTGGTACAGAAGGTTGGTAATGCAGTTGGTCTGCAGCTGATCGGTATCATGCTGACCATGGTAGGATTCGATGCAGCTAAGGGAACAGCTCAGAGTGCTCAGACTCTCGTTGGTATTGAAAACATCGCTACTTTCTTCGTAGCAGGATGTATGCTGATTTCACTGATCTGTGTTATCAAATATCCTATCAACAAGCAGCTTTATACAAAGCTTCAGACTGCTAACGAAAAGAGACGTGCAGGTGAAACTGATTACTACGATGCTGATGTAGATGCTATTTTATAGGTGATAATATGGCAAAATTACTTAATGAATATGATTACGCTGCAGTCCACGCGGCAGCAGGTGACCTTATCAAAAACAGAAAACAGTTCAAGAAAAGTGCTATCGACAGATACATGAACTATTTCGAAACTAAATGTGCAGGCTCAAAGGCCGAAGCAGAAAAAGCTAAGAAAGTTATCCCCGGCGGTATCCAGCATAATCTGGCCAACAATCATCCTTGGCAACTGGCAATAGAAAAGGCAGACGGCCCTTATCTCTATGATATCGACGGCAATAAGTACATAGACTTCCTCTGCGCAGGCGGTCCTACAATCCTTGGCAACAACTATCCTGCAGTACAGGAAGC
>JAUMXT010000008.1:14851-17025 GCA_030529015.1 Bacillota bacterium
TCTGCGCAGGCGGTCCTACAATCCTTGGCAACAACTATCCTGCAGTACAGGAAGCGGCTATCAAGCATCTGTCAGAACAGGGCCCGGTATCAGGACTTTACAGCATGTATGAAAGAGAACTGGCAGAACTGATCTGCAAGTACTATCCAAGTGTTGAAATGTTCCGTGCGCTGGCATCAGGAACTGAAGCGGATATCATCGCTATCAGACTGGCAAGAGCATACACAGGCAAGAAGCACATCATCAGATTCCAAGGTGGATATCACGGATGGTCAGACCAGCTTGTATATAACGACAATGGCAAGAGAAATACCATGAAGAACGGTATTCCTACTGACTGTTTCCAGAATACTCATTCCGTTCCTATCAATGATATCGAAGCTCTTGAGGCTGAGATACTGAAGCATCAGGATGATGGCGGAGTAGCTGCATTCATGATGGAAGCGGTAGGTCAGGACAGCGGTGCTGTTCCAACAACTAAGGAATACCATAAGGCAGCAAGAGAACTCTGCGATAAGTATGACATGCTGTTGATCTACGACGAAGTAGTAACAGCCTTCAGACTGGGAATGGGCGGTGCACAGGCGATCTTCGGAACTAAGCCTGACATCACTGTATTCGGTAAGATCATAGGCGGCGGCTTCGGTAACTCCGGCGGACTCGGCGGAAGACGTGAAATCATGGAACTGCTGGCAGCAGGGATATCAGCAGAAAGTGAAAACAAGGTAAAGGTCGGCGGAACGATGACTGCCAACCCTCTTACTACACTTGCAGGCATCACAGTTATCAAGGAACTGGAAGCTAAGAACGTCCATGCAGAACTTGATAAGGTATCAAGATACTTCATGAAGGGTATCGAAGACATTACAGAACGTTATGATGTTCCTGCAGTGATTTATCATCACTCATCCATACTTCATATCGATGTCAGCGGACTTCAGCACGTACAGTACTTCGTGAAGGAAGATGACCCACACTTCTGGGATCACATGCTGGCAGCATATAAGAACTATATCGAATTCTCCATGGCACTGGCTGCGGAAGGTCTCATCATCGCCAACGGCGGCAAGACATACTTCCCATACGGAAGCATCGGCATCGTAGACGACGCACTCGATGTTTATGAGAGAGTGTTTAAGGAATTTGAATAAAAAAAGAAGCCGCTGGTTTATACCAGCGGCCTTTTTGTACCTATACCAGCGGCTTTCCTGTCATTTCTTTCGGAATTTCAAGTCCCATGAGCTCCAGCATTGTCGGCGCCAGATCGCACAGTCTACCGCCTTCTTTCAGTTGTACTGGCTCGTTAGCGATATGCACCAGCGGAACATCGTTAAGTGAGTGAGCTGTAACAACATTGCCGTCTTCGTCTGTCATAGCATCTGCATTACCATGGTCGGCAGTCAATAATATCTGACCGTCCTTAGCAAGCACAGCATCTACAATCTGAGGTACACACTTATCAAGAGCCTCGATAGCGGCAACAGCTGCTTCCATAACTCCTGTATGTCCAACCATATCTGCATTGGCGAAGTTGAGGATTATCATATCATACTTATCTGATTCGATGGCTTCGAGAACTTTCTCTGTAACTTCATAAGCACTCATCTCAGGCTGCAGGTCGTATGTCGGTACTTTTGGTGACGGAACCAGGATACGGTCTTCGTTCCTGTTAGGTGCTTCTACACCTCCGTTAAAGAAGAACGTCACGTGAGCGTATTTTTCGGTTTCTGCAATACGAAGCTGACTAAGTCCCAGGTCTGCAACATATTCCCCCAGTGTATTGGTCATGGTTTCAGGCGGATAAGCCAGTGTTACATTCGGCATTTCAGCATCATACTGAGTCATGCAGATGTAGCAGATGTCATCGACCTTTTTCTTTCTTTCAAATCCGTCGAAGTCTGCATCGACAAATGTTCTTGTGATCTCTCTTGCTCTGTCAGGTCTGAAGTTGAACATGATCATGGCATCGCCGTCGTTGACAGTATAACCGCCGTCAACCACAGTCGGCAGAACGAATTCATCGTTTTCATCACGGTCATAAGCATTAGTTACGGCTTCTGCGCCAGAAGATGCTTCCATGATATCGGAGCCGTTCACTGCATAAGCGCCGAGAGTCATGGCATCGTAAGCCTTCTCAACTCTTTCCCATCTCTTGTCTCTGTCCATAGCATAAT
>JAUMXT010000008.1:17125-30636 GCA_030529015.1 Bacillota bacterium
GCATCGTAAGCCTTCTCAACTCTTTCCCATCTCTTGTCTCTGTCCATAGCATAATATCTGCCGGACACGACTCCGATTCTGCCGATTCCGATTTCATCAAGATGAGCCTGAAGCCGGTCTATATATTCTCCGGCACATCTTGGCGGTACATCTCTTCCGTCCAGGAAGCAGTGTATGCAAAGCTGCTCTACACCGTTCTTAGCAGCCAGGTCTGTGAGAGCCAGCAGGTGGCTGATATGGCTGTGCACTCCTCCGTCTGAAAGAAGACCCAGAAGGTGGAGAGTTGAGCCGTTTTTCTTCACATGGTCTATCGCCTTAAGGAAGGCTTCGTTTTCGAAGAAATCGCCGTCCTCGATAGCTTTGGTTATCATAGTAAGATCCTGATATACGATTCTGCCTGCACCGATGTTAAGATGGCCTACTTCTGAATTGCCCATCTGTCCGCTAGGCAGGCCTACATCCAGGCCGCATGCCTTGATCGAAGTATGAGGATATTTTTCAAAAATTGCCTTGAGATTAGGCGCATTCGCAGATGCGATAGCATTTTTTTCTTTGATATTTTCATTGATACCGTAACCATCCAGTATCATAAGCATTGTTGGTCTTTTGAAATCTTTCATGTCTAATCACCTCGCAGTCAGTATAACACAAAACATATATGGTATGCGTACAAAAATATGATACAATAGAGAAAAGTGAGGTACGAACATGAGATGGACTGAAGCACAACAGCAGACAATTGATACACGCGATAAGAATATACTTGTATCGGCAGCGGCAGGATCGGGAAAAACTGCCGTTCTTATCGAGCGTATAAAAAGGCTTATGCTTGATGGCAAGGTGGATATCGATAAGTTCCTTATTACCACATTTACCAAGGCGGCTTCAGCTGAAATGAGAGAACGTCTCGAGAAGGCTATACATGAGGAAATGAAGAAGCCTGACACAGATAAGACATTTCTCAGAAGACAGCTCGTGCTTATGCCAAATGCCAACATAAGTACATTCCATACATTCGCTATAGAAGTACTCAGGAAGTACTTCTATCTTACCGACCTTGAACCCGGCTTCAGAATAGGAGATGAAATCGAAGTCTCCATCATGAAGAGGGAAGCAGCAGATGCACTGTTTGAAGAACGATTTGAAGAAGATTACGACGCTTTCACAGAGTTTCTTAAAAAACACAGCAGCGACAGAAGCGAACGTAATATTAAAGAAAATATAATCACGCTTTACGATAACTTAAGGAGTATTCCTGACTATAAGGAGTGGGCAGCAGAAAGAACTGCGCTTATGGCAGAAACTTCGCCTATAGACGCGCTGGGCCTTTTGGAATATATGGAGGAACAGTGTGTTTCGGCGTATAACAAAGCCGTTGAATCTTTCGAGAAAGCGACAGATATGCTCGAAGAAGCCGGACTTGAGAAGCTTTACGGCAAGACACGAGAGGATCTTGAAAATCTCTATGCATGGAAATCCTCAGAGGACTACGGAAGCCTGGAAGGTTTCAACAGATGGTATGCCGGCATCAAGTTCAATCAGATGAGGGCAACTAAGGATGAAAAAGAAGATTATGAATTCATAAAGGATAAGGTATCAGCCTATAGAGATAAAGGCAAGAACGCTCTTAAAGATATTAGCAAGAAGTATCTTACGGTAACTGTGGAGGAGAGCGACCGAGAAATAAATATTGCCCATAAAGATACGTCATATGCCGTATCTCTCATAATCCGCCTTGAAGAGATTTTCAAGGAAATGAAGCGTGAAAAAAATATGATAGACTTCGATGATGTCATGCACTATGCCATCGATATACTTCGTGACGAAAAGGCCGCTTCGGAGTACAGAAGTAAATTCCAATACATATTCATAGATGAGTTCCAGGACAGCAACATGCTTCAGGAAACGATCGCATCTAAAATCTGCAGAACAAACAATCTGTTCATGGTAGGCGATGTGAAGCAGAGTATATATAAATTCAGACTGGCCGAACCGGAAATATTCAAGGCTAAATATGCTCTTTATGCTCGTGATGAAGAAAAGGAGAGCATCAAGATAGACCTTAACAGCAACTTTAGAAGCAAGATGACGGTTACGAGTCTTGTTAACAACGTCTTCCACGGGCTTATGGACGGTTATGATGAAAATGCCGAGCTCAAATGCACAGTGCCGGAAGACTATCCCGGCATCAAGCCTCAGCTTAACATCATACGAAATCCGTACAAAGAAGACGGTATAATGGATAACACACAGCTTGAGGTGCACCATGCTGTTCGTTTGGTGAAAGAATCTCTCGGAACCGAAATCTTTGATATGAAGAAAGGTATATTCAGACCTGTTGAATATAAGGACATAGCCGTGCTTTCAAGAAACAAGGCTATGGTAGGCGATTTAGAGCGAGCGCTTAATAATGCGGGAATACCTGCGTACGGGGAAACTGAAGGCGGCTATTTCGATACCGTTGAAGTCCAGGTTTTCATAAACATTCTTAAGGTGATAGATAATTCAAGACAGGATATACCTCTGATTTCTGTTATGAGATGTCCTATATTCGGATTCAATATGAAGGAACTGGCATCCATAAGAATTTTTTCGCCTGAAGGCGCATACCACGAGGCGCTGAGAGCTTATGCAGAGCAGGGTCCTGACGAAGCCATAAGAATGAAGGCTGCAGACCTTTTAGGAAAAATAGCATACTGGAAACAGCTTAAGGATACGATTTCCCTGGAGGAACTGGTAAGAACGCTGCTTTATGATACAGGCTATTACGATTACTGCAGCGGACTTCCTGTAGGAAAGCAGAGAATATATAACTTGAGGCTTCTCATGGAAAGGGCAGGCTCGTTCGAAAAGGACAACTACAGCGGACTCTACGGATTCCTGTCATATCTTGAAGCCATGAGGACAAGCAAGAAGACCTTGTCTGAAGCCAAAACCGTAAGTGCTGGAGAAAACCTGGTTCAGGTTCTGACTGTACATAAGAGCAAAGGTCTGGAATTCCCGGTGATCATACTTGTCGGTACAGGTAAGCAGATCAGAGCCAAAGGCAGCGGCTCTGCAGGTGCAGTTCATAAGGACATAGGAATCGGGCTTCCACTGGTTAACAAAGAAGAAAAGTGGCGCAAAAAAACATTGATCCAAAAGGTGATCGATAGCAAAAAAGCAGCAGAAGAATATGAAGAAGAAATAAGAATATTATACGTTGCACTGACGAGAGCAATGGATAGGCTTGTAATAACAGGTGTCATAAAAGACGGCGAAGAACCGGATGAAGATAACGATTCGCCTAAGTCGTACATGGACATGTTATACGGTCCTATGCTTGATGTCGGCGGAGAAATAATATTCTGCGACGGCTTAGATGAGACGGAGGAAGCGTCTGCACAGAACCGTCGAAAGCTATCTGAAATATATGCGCGAAGCAGAGATATAGATAGTAAGTCTCGCGCAAATATAATAGATGAAATACTTTCATATGAATATCCGTACGGCGAGCTTGATAAGGTTAAATCAAAATACTCTGTTACAGAGCTGAACAAGCTGACAATCGATGAAGATTTCACGGATAAAGAAGTAAAAAGCTTCGAGGGCATCCTCCCGCAGCCGAAATTCTCCGGACAAAAGGAAATGCTGAATGCGGCCGAAACCGGTACGGTGATGCATCTTCTTATGGAAAGAACCGACTTTGCCACTGCCTTGCAAAAAGGCGCACCGTACGTTTTGCAAATAGCAGATGGCCTTTTGGAAAGCGGAGAGCTCAGCGAAGCTGAAAGAGCAGTTATAAATATAGAAAACGCCGCGGCCTTCTTCCGGGAGCCTGTAGGAAAAAGAGCTGCCTGCGCTTTGCGCGTAGAAAAGGAACGAGAGTTCATTCTCCGAAAGGAAATAGATGGGGCCGGTGCCATAGTTCAAGGTATCATAGACTGTTATTTTGAAGAGGAAGACGGTTTGGTGCTGGTGGATTACAAGAACAGTTTCATGGGAGACCGTGTGACTGAAGAGGATATAGTAGAAAGATACAGAGCGCAGATCGAGCTGTACAAAGAAGCGTTGGAAGGTGCTGAGGACAAGCAGGTCAAAGAAGCTTATCTGTATTTGTTCGAGCCTAAGAAATTTGTTGAGGTGAAATAATGGGAACATATTTGAATGTCGGAATGATGCAGAGCGGAGACTGTTCAAGCAGCTTCGAATACAACTTAAAAAGAATAAAGAAGGAAACGAGAAGTTTGATGATGGGCATGAATGCGCCTGAACTGATCGTGGGTATCGAGCTGGGAATTGGCACGTACTGGGCTGAAACCGATGAACGAGTTGACGGAGATCCGATTCCGGGCAAGGTTACAGAGGAGCTTTCTAAGATTGCTAAGGAATATGGTATTTACTTTATGCCGGGCAGCATGTTCGAGAGGGTGGAAGAAGATGGAGAAGTGAAGCTTTATAATTCTATTCCTATTTTCGGACCTGACGGAGATCTTATCGATGTGCATCGTAAGATGTGTCCGTATTATCCTGTGGAAAGCCACATTACCAAGGGTGAGAAGTATGTTACGTTTGATATCAAAGAAAAGGGTATCAAGATTGGTGTGCTTAATTGTCATGACTGGTGTTTCCCTGAAATTTCCAGAAATCTGGCGCTGATGGGAGCTGAAATACTCATTAGACCTGCGATGGACCCTGAAGGTCTTTATGATTCATGCAAAGGTATCGCGCCTACAAGAGCATTCGAAAATCAGGCGTACTTCATTTCACTGAATTGTGCGGGAAAATATCTGGGAACTTATAATTACGGTAAATCATGCATCGCAGGACCTGACGGCAGAGTGCTTTATGAAACAGGAACAAACCCTATGTACTTCACCATGACATTCGATGTTGACAGGGTGCGAGATGCCAGAAGATACGGGACGAATTACACCGACCAGCTGCTTAGACAACTTAAGGTCTTCAATCCGCCGCAGCCGTTTGCAAATCATATAGAAGATGCACCGCTTTATGACGAGCTGCCCGATCCGGACTTCACGTTTGAGAGCAGAGCGGAGCTTTTCGCAAAAGAAGGACTTATGAATATAGGGAAAAAATAGTATTTAATAATCGGAATGCCTAAATCGTTCAAATGAGAATTGATTATAGGAAGCAAATGCCTAAATGCACGAATGTAAAATGTGTGATTAGGCATTTTTTATATAATAGCGTGGCTGCTACTGCCTAAATAATATATTCAAGAGGTGCATATTAGGCATTATCTTCTGACGAGGGATGTCAAAGTGCCTAAAATACAGTTGTTGTATTAGAAAATAGGAAGTGAATTCCTAAACAAGACAATAAAAGTAATGATTTAGGAATTTAAACAAAATATCGTTGAAAAGTGTTGACTTTATTAAGGAGTAATGGTACATTTAGATTGTGATTAGCACTCGAACGAAATGAGTGCTAACAACAGGAGGGCCTAATATGGATTTAAGTGAAAGAAAACTAAAAATACTGCAGGCCATCATCGCAGACTTTATCAGAACGGCTGAGCCGGTAGGTTCAAGAACGCTGTCTAAGAATTATGACTTGGGAATAAGCCCCGCAACTATCAGAAACGAAATGTCGGATCTGGAGGAGTTGGGGTATTTAACTCATCCTCATACTTCTTCAGGTAGAGTTCCTTCTGAAAAGGCTTACAGGTTATATGTCAACCAGATGATGAACAAGCATGAGCTTACTATTGAGCAGAAAAGCTCGATAGCGGCACAGCTTCACGAGAATGTAAACGAGCTTGAGAAAATGGTACAGCAGGCGGCACACGTGTTATCAGAGATAACTAACCTGACTGCATTTGCTATGACACCGCGTAAGGATCAGGATACATTGAAGTATATCAATCTTTTACCTGTAGATGACTTTACGGCAGTACTCATGCTGGTTTCGGAGAGTGGCAAGGTTTCAAACAAGGCTATCAGATTTGACAGAGCTGTTTCAGATGAAACCCTTAGGATACTGGCCAAGACTATGACGTATAATTACAGAGGCAAAACTCTCAGTGAAGCCCTTACACAGGACATCATCGAGGATGTACAGTCAGACGCCGAAGCTATGGGAATGCTTGAAAGAAACATCAAACCAAGCTTTGTTAAGACACTTGAGGATATGCTAAATGTAAACCTTTATATGGATGGACTGACAAATATATTCTCTCTGCCTGAATATAACGATCTTGATAAAGCCAGAATGTTCCTGGAAATGGTAAACAAGAAAGAAGATTTCACGAAGACTCTCATTAACCGAGAAAATGGTGTAATAATAACAATAGGTAATGAGAATCAGGATGAATCGCTGAGTGACTGCAGCGTTATTACTGCGACATACCATGTTAACGGTAAGCAGCTGGGTAAGATAGGAGTTATCGGACCTACGAGAATGCAGTACGACGAAGTCACATCGGTGATCGAGTATTTAACAGATAATATAAGTAAAGCATTCATGATAACAGGAGGAAATGGTGATGACGAAGGTTAACGGTGAAGATGTCGTTAAGGAAGACATCAAGGATACCGAAACTGAAGAAGCGACAAGTGAAAAGGTCGCAGAAGATGCAGTAAAAGAAGAAACTAAAGAAGAAGTTAAAGAAGAAAAGGCTCCGGAAGAAGACGGAGACGCTAAATACCTGAGACTTATGGCAGACTTTCAGAACTATAAGAAGAGGGTAGAAAAAGAAAAGACAGATCTTTATTCATACGCTAACGAGAAAATCGTTACTGAACTTCTCGACGTGCTCGATAATTTCGAAAGAGCACTTTCGCATGAAGATGCAGGAGACGGCTTCAAGGAAGGTATGGAAATGATATTTAAACAGCTGCTGGGCGTACTTGAAAAGTCCGGTCTGGCAGAAATCCCGGCGCTGGGAGAGGACTTCGATCCTAACTTCCACAATGCTGTGATGACAGAGGAAACTGAAGAATACGAAAGCGGCAAAGTTTCCGGCGTATTGCAGAAGGGGTATACGCTAAACGGTAAGGTTATCAGACCAACAATGGTCAAGGTAGTCGGCTAGCTTTCGAAAAATAGTGAATTAGAAAAAAGGAGACAAAAAAATGGGAAAAGTAATAGGAATTGACTTAGGTACAACAAACTCTTGCGTAGCTGTACTGGAAGCAGGTGAACCTGTAGTAATCGCTAACGCTGAAGGTAACAGAACTACACCATCCGTTGTAGGTTTTGCTAAGAACGGAGAAAGACTGGTTGGTGAAACTGCTAAGAGACAGGCAATCACAAACCCTGAAAGAACTATCGCATCAATCAAGAGATACATGGGTACAGATCATACAGTTGAAATCGACAACAAGAAGTACACACCACAGGATATCTCAGCTATGATTCTCGGTAAGCTGAAGGCAGACGCAGAAAGCTACCTCGGAGAAAAAGTTACAGAAGCTGTAATCACAGTTCCTGCATACTTCACAGACAGCCAGAAGCAGGCTACTAAGGACGCAGGTAAGATTGCAGGTCTGGAAGTTAAGAGAATCATCAACGAGCCTACAGCTGCATCACTGGCTTACGGTCTCGATAAGGATGAACACCAGCACAAGATCCTGGTATATGACCTGGGTGGCGGTACATTCGACGTATCCATCCTGGAACTGGGTGACGGCGTATTCGAAGTACTGGCTACAAACGGTAACAACAAGCTGGGTGGAGATGACTTCGACGAAGCAGTACTGAACTTCATGGCTGACAGCTTTGCTAAGGAAAACGGCGTTGACCTGAGAGCTGACAAGATGGCTATGCAGAGACTTAAGGAAGCTGCAGAAAAGGCTAAGAAGGAACTGTCAAGTGCACAGACTACAAACATCAACCTGCCGTTCATCACAGTAAACGAAAACGGACCTCTGCACATGAACCTGGATCTGACAAGAGCTAAGTTTGAACAGCTGACAGCAGACCTCGTTAACAGAACTATCGAGCCAATGAAGAAGGCTATGGCAGATGCAGGCGTAAGCAACAGCGATCTGTCAAAGGTTATCCTGGTAGGTGGTTCAACAAGAATCCCTGCAGTTCAGGAAGCTGTTAAGAATATTACAGGTAAGGAACCATTCAAGGGAATCAACCCTGACGAATGCGTTGCAGTAGGCGCTTCAATCCAGGCAGGCGTACTGACAGGTGAAGTAAACGACGTTCTTCTGCTGGACGTAACTCCACTGTCACTGTCAATCGAAACACTGGGCGGAGTAGCAACTAAGCTTATCGAAAGAAATACAACTATCCCTACTAAGAAGAGCCAGATCTTCTCAACTGCCGCTGATAACCAGACTGCAGTAGACATCCACGTAATGCAGGGTGAAAGAGAAATGGCTTCAGGCAACATTACACTGGGACGTTTCCAGCTGTCAGGTATCCCACCTGCACCACGTGGAATCCCTCAGATCGAAGTTACATTCGATATCGACGCTAACGGTATCGTTAATGTAAGTGCTAAGGATATGGGAACAGGTAAGGCACAGAGCATCACTATCACTTCATCAACTAAGCTTTCAGATGATGAAATCAACGCTAAGGTTAAGGAAGCTGAACAGTATGCTGAAGAAGATAAGAAGAGAAAAGAAGAAGTAGAGCTGAGAAACAGAGCAGAAACTCTCGTATACGAAACAGAAAAGAATCTGAAGGAACTGGAAAGCGCACTTTCAGAAGAAGAAAAGAACGACATCGTTGCTGCTAAGGATGCTCTCTCAGCTGCACTGGAAGCAGGAAACACTGAAGATATCAAGGCAAAGACTGAAGAACTCACAGAAAAGTTCCACACAATCTCAGCTAAGATGTATCAGCAGGCTCAGGCTGCAGGAATGGATCCTAACATGGCAGGCGCTGCAGGCGCAGGTCCTGACATGGGCAACATGGGTGGAGCATCAGCAGGTCCTGCAGGAGACAACGTAGTAGACGCAGACTATGAAGTAGTAGACGAAGACAAATAATTAAGTTAGAGGATATAAATAATGGCAGATAAGCGCGATTATTACGAGGTCCTTGGACTCAAAAAAGGTGCATCGGATGATGAGATAAAAAAAGCCTTTCGTAAGATGGCTATGAAATATCATCCTGATAAAAACCCGGGGGACAAGGAAGCGGAAGAAAAATTTAAAGAAGTAAACGAAGCATACGCAGTACTTTCGGATCCTGACAAGAAGAACAAGTATGACCGTTTCGGTCATGCGGGCGTAGACCCTAATGCAGGTTTCGGAGGCGGCGGTGGCTTCGGCGGATTTGGCGGCTTTGAAGACATCTTCGATATGTTCGGAGGTGCCTTCGGAGGCGGCGGCTTCGGTGGCTTCGGTGGTGGCGGTCGTTCAAGAAGAAACGGTCCAAGAAAGGGCAGCGATCTTCAAAAGGCAGTTACTATTGATTTCAAAGAAGCAGCTTTCGGCACAAAGAAGCAGATTCGCATAAACAAGTATGTGAAATGTAAGACTTGCGGCGGAAGCGGAGCCGAACCGGGAACTTCGAAGAAGACTTGTCCTACATGTGGAGGTTCAGGCGAAGTGAGAACTGCTCAGAGAACACCGCTGGGCACTTTCCAGAGCGTGTCACCTTGTTCGGATTGTAACGGAACAGGGGAAATAAATGAATCTCCATGTAGAGATTGCGGCGGAACAGGTAAGGTCAGAGATAACGTTACTATCTCTGTAAATATACCTGCAGGCGTTGATAATGAATCGGTTATTCCTATTAAGGGGCAGGGAGAACCGGGCATCAATGGAGGTCCTGATGGCGATCTGTATATAGTTATAAATGTTGAGCCTCATCCGCTTTTCGAAAGAAGAGGTCAGGATTTGTGGCTTGAAATACCTATCACATTCGACCAGGCAGCGCTTGGCGATGAGATCGTTGTTCCGACTCTGGAAGAAAAGGTATCATATAAGATACCGGCAGGAACACAGCCGGGAACTGTGTTCAGGCTGAAGAACAAGGGTATCAAGAGTGTCAGGGGAAGCAGAAAGGGCGACCTTTATGTGAGAGTTACGCTTGAAGTACCTACTAAATTAAACGGCAAGCAGAAAAAGGCTATAGAAGCCATGGGCAAGGCCGTTGGAAGCGAATGCTATCAGAAGAAAAGCAGCTTCCTGGATTCCATAAAGGAGTTCTTTTCATAAAAAGGAGTATGATATATAATGGGACTGTGCGTTTTGCACAGTCCTTTTTAGGGATTGCTGTAAGACGGGACAGGAAGTAAGTTTTATGAGAAAGAAGAAAGACAAAAATATAATACAATTGGACAAACCTGCTTTGTTCTCAAATAAATTTCTTGTAAAGCTGCTCTGGCCATTGTTTGTAGAGCAGTTCTTGCTGTTTGCGGTAGGACTCGTTGACTCTATGATGGTAGCCAGCGTAGGCGAAGCTGCTGTGTCGGCTGTTTCTCTAGTGGATTCTATCATCATCCTTATGATAAATATTATGGCGGCATTGGCAACAGGCGGCGCTATTATAGTGGGGCAATACCTGGGACAGAAAAAGAACGATGAAGCGAAGGCGGCTTCAGATCAGCTGGTTTTGGCTGCATTGCTCATATCATTGCTGATAATAGCGGTAATGTATGTGTTTAAGAACGGCATAATGGCTCTGGTATTTGGGGACATTGAGGCTGACGTAAGCCATTACTGCAATATATATTACCTTATCGTTACTGCATCGATCCCGTTTATAAGTATATACAATGCCGGTGCAGCATTATTCAGAAGCATAGGAAACTCTAAGATCACGATGAGAATTTCTATCGTAATGAATCTGATAAATGTTGTGGGAAACGCGGTATTGATATTCGGATTCGGCTGCGGTGTTGAGGGCGTGGCTATACCGACACTTGTATCTAGAATAGTTGCGGCTGTCGCAATTTATATGCTGTTGAGGAATCCTGAACTTATCGTTCATATAAGCAAAAAGCCGGTGTTCAAGCCTAATTGGGGATATATAAAGAAGATACTTAAGATTGGTGTTCCAAATGGTGTTGAAAACAGCATGTTCCAGCTTGGCAAACTTATTTTGCTCAGCATGATCGCAACATTCGGAACTTCAGCTATTGCTGCAAATGCAGTCGGCAATGCCATCGCGATGGTGGGATGTCTTTCAGGTATGGCAATGAATCTCGGAGTAGTGCCGGTAATAAGCAGATGCGTGGGTGCCGGAGATTATCAGCAGGCAAGATTTTATACACATAAGCTGATGAAATGGACTTATGTGGCAATGTTCATTGGAAGCTTGCTTGTATGGTTCTGTCTGCCGCTATTTTTGAAAATCTACGGATTAAGTGATGAAACTGCCGAATTGGCATTTAAAATACTTACTATCAACTGTTTCAGCGCGATATGTATATGGCCGCTTTCATTCACACTGCCTAATATATTGAGGGCGGCAGGAGATGTGACATTTACCATGCTCGTATGCGTGCTCAGCATGTGGATATTCAGGATATTCTGCGCATATTTTATGGGTGTGTATATGGGCTTGGGACTTATTGGAGTATGGACAGCTATGATAGTGGACTGGGCCGTGAGAACAGTTTTCTTTATTGCAAGATATAAAGGCGGTAAGTGGAAAAAAGGATCGGTAGTATAAACCGAGTGAGGTTAAAGAGTATGAGCAGTATTTACTCAGGCGATATAACAAAAAAGAATTTCATAAATTTCGTATGGCCTTCCATTGCTATGATGCTGGTCATTGCATTGAAGTACAACATAGACTCTATTTTAGTTGCGAACATGCTGGGAGAAGTACAGCTGGCAGCCGTGGGAATAGCGTATCCCGTACAAGGTCTCATGTGGGGTGTTTCTGTAATGCTTGCATCGGGATCCAGTGCTCTTGTTGCGATAAAAATGGGTGAGGGGGACACTCCCGGGGCCAACCGAGGATTCAGCACAGTGTGCCTCCTATCTATTTTGATTGGATTCATATTCTTGTTCGTTACTATGATTTTCATGGATCATATAGTATCATTTCTGGGGGCCGAAGGAGAGCTTGCTTATCATGTTAAGGAGTTTCTCAGAATATTTGCATGGGGATTTCCGGCAGCATTTATCGGACTTATTTTTGAGTATTTCATAAGAGTTGACGGCAGACCGGCATATACACTTGTTTTATATTTCTCAGGAGCGGTAGCTCATGTTATCGTAGCTGTTGTTTGTATGGGAAAATTCGATATGGGCATGGCAGGAGATGCGTGGGGGAACGTAGTTGGCCTTTATGTGACAATGATCGTAGGCGGTGCGTACTTCATATTTGCCAAAACACGTCTCAAGCTGTGCAAATTCAGAACAAATTGGCGTTTTATAGGTCACTGCTTCGTCAATGGTTCGTCTGAAATGGTAAGCGAATCTGCTGCAGGCATATGTATGTTTTTCTTTAACTTGATAGTGATCAAGCTTGCAGGAGCAACGGGCGTAGCGGCAGTAAACGTTGTTTTGAACATACATTATTTCGTGATTTCTATTTACCTTGGATATATAATGGGAATAGCACCGCTCATAAGCTACTTTTATGGTGCCAAAGAATACAAGAAAGTGGATCGAATCATAGGATATTCTAAGGTTTTCATTGTGGTAGCTTCTATATTATCAGCCATAGCATTTTTAGTATTTGCAGGCATAATAGTTCAGCTCTTCGAACGTCCGGGCAGTGAGCTCTATGAATTATCTGTACAAGGTGTTAAATGCTTGGCTCCGGCAGTTCTGATTGGAGGAATCAATGTATTTGCATCAGGATTCTTTACTGCATACGGCAATGGAATGATATCGGCAGTTATTTCAGCTTCAAGAGCATTAATCATGGTAATAGTAGGCATGTATCTGTTGTCATGGTTATGGGGAATGGACGGAATTTGGCATACTCTGACTTTCGCAGAAGCTATGACTCTCGGACTTACATTCACCATGTTCGGTAAATACAAGAGCAGATATAAATATAATTTCGGAATAGGCAGGCTTTGATATGGAATGGAAAATCAGAAAAATAGAAAAGAAAGATAATGCCACAGTAGAAAACATCATAAGGTCATGCCTTATAGAATTCGGTGCCAATCATGAGGGGACTGCATGGATGGATCCCGATCTAGGCAGGTTTTCCGAAATATACGATAAGCCGAGGCACAGCTACTGGGTCGCAGAAGATGAGGGCGGCAGACTGATAGGTTGTGTAGGCATAGGCCTTCTTCCGGGGACACCTGAAGACTGTGATACGTGCGAGCTTCAGAAGATGTACTGCATACCGGAAGCCAGAGGAACCGGAGTGGCTCACGAGCTTATGGAGACAGCACTGAACTTTGCGAAAGAAAACTACGAAAGGTGCTACCTGGAGACTTTGGAAAATATGAAGGCTGCCCATAGATTTTATGAAAAGTATGGATTCGAGCGAGTAGGAAAACTGCTGGAACAATCGGATCATTTCGCATGTGATATTTCATACGGCAGGAAATTATAAAACCCTTTCATCCGTGAAGGTGTAAAATCAAAGTAGACAATGGTAAAAACCCATTGTCTACTTTTTTA
>JAUMXT010000188.1 GCA_030529015.1 Bacillota bacterium
TGCCCATCGATTTGAAATCGCTATATCTTAATATAAAAAATGATAATCGAACCGGGCATACACCCACTGTAGCCACACCTTTGCGTCAAGGTAGCTCTGTTCACAGTGAGATAGCTCAGATATTGCTGTTGCCGGAAACTATATCTATTACGAGTAAAGAAGAACTTTCTCTACATATTTTGTCTAAATCAAGAGCAGAAGCGAAGATTACAAATGCATATGTGTTTGATAAAGTATCAGTGAATGGTGTTTTTGTTGAAACTGATGCTTCCTATTGCATTTATGTCAGAGAAGAGACATCGCCTCAAAATGTTCACTTTGGGCGTCAAAAAGTCCATTACCCTCAAGTTTTGAAGTTTGATAATGATGAAATATGCATTGATAATCAATCAGTCATTCGCAGTGTATCCAATGTACTAAATGATTACGCCTTCATCGTACAAGCCTTCGAGTATGATACTACAACAGAAGTGCTGAATTTTGATGTGCTCGTTATTGGTTATGGCGGCATTCCATATTCTAAAGTCTTCATGAACAAGCGAGGAGTTGGCGAGAAATTCAGCTCTGTATTCAAGGAATATGCGGACACATATGACACTGAAATAATCGCTCTCCGTGAAGCTTTCGGGTATGAAAATGTAGGGCCAAGCAACTTCCTTCAGTTTATGGAGAATAACAGAGTACTGGCTGTTTCTGTTGTTAGTGATTACCTCTTAGCCCACGGATCTGAAAACGTAAAAGTGATCAGTTCGATGTACCCATATTCTTTATATGATCTCGAAGCGACCGAGAACCAAAGTAAGCGGTACATCATTGTTTGCTTCACATCAACAAGGCGACCTTATTTTTCGTTGCCGAGCAAACAAATACGGTTTCTCAATGAATTTTCTGATCAGGTCGATGTCTATATGGTTACTGATCTTAATGGGACACCGAAGATAGTGAAGTTTTCTTCTGATGAAATAAACAACTGCAAGAAGATCATCAGCTCGGTTACGTTTGAGTTGAGGGAGGACTGAATATGGGTGAGAATGTCACTCGAGAATTCCCGGCGAAGGCTTTGCTGACCGGGTTGCGTTCAATTGGTTATAGTTTCTCTACAGCTGTCGCGGATATTATGGATAACAGTATATCCGCGCAAGCGACCTTAATCCACGTCTATTCTGATCCACTCGCATCTACACCATATTTCTGCATATTGGATGATGGCTGCGGAATGAATAGCGCCGAATTAGATAATGCCATGCTTCCTGGATCGGATAGAGAAGGAATTGTTGATAGCGAAAAAGAGTTGGGACGTTTTGGGCTTGGTTTAAAGTCAGCCTCTCTTTCACAATGTCGTAGATTTGTCGTTGCCAGCAAGAAGTACGGAAAACTGCGCGCAATGGCATTCGATCTTGATATAATTGAGTATGAAAATAAGCTTGTATTAACGATCTTGGACGAGGATGAAATCGCTAATCTTCCGCATATATCCGAGTTGCAAACTTATGAAACAGGTACACTCGTTATTTGGATGAAATTTGATAAGATCGAGGGATTAGCTAAAAGCTTTGAGGATAGCTTCAGAAGACTTGTTGCAGATTCGAAAAAACATGTGGAATTGGTATTTCATAGGTACTATAACGATGTTTCCATTTTTTATCATGATAAGAGGATTGAGAAACGTGATCCTTTTCTTTTAGATTCTGTCGGCAGGCAGCAGACGGGACGTACATCACGTATAAGTGTTAATGATTCGGAAATAGTTGTTGTGCCGTATACATTGCCTTATGCTAATTCACTCACGACCGCTGAGAAGGCGCTGCTTGGCAATCCCAAGAGCATATATGATGATCAGGGTTTCTATCTGTACAGAAATAAGAGATTGATTTCTTGGGGTAGCTGGATGCATATGGGAATACGCAGTGAGCTAAACAAACTTGCGAGAATTCGAGTGGACATCCCCTCTTCACTGGACGCTTTGTGGATGCTAGATGTAAAGAAATCATCCGCAAAAATTCCGGACAAGATCAAAGATCTTATAAAGATGGCTGTTGAAGATTCAATAGTAAGAAGCAAAAGAACAACAAAATTCCCGGGTACCAGAGAGCAGTCAAAGGAATTTAAGATCTGGGATCGGATCAATGAGCATGAAGGAAAAATAAGATATCAGATAAACAGGAATGCTCCGGCGATTGCC
>JAUMXT010000189.1 GCA_030529015.1 Bacillota bacterium
AATGTAAGGTAGAAAATACCATATGACCCCGGAGCGATTGTGTTACCGCCTGCAAGAGTTGCCATGTATGCAACAAAGTCAGTTGTCATAGCATAGCCTTCTTCACCAATCCAAACAGTTTCACCGTCTGTTGAACCGAATGTACCTTCAACTTTCAAGTTTGAGTACATAATTTCAACATATTCACCGTCAGCTGATTCTGCAACTGAAAGAACGTCGCCTCTGTCAAATGAATCAAAATCAAATGATGAACCTGCATAGTTTTTGATAACCATGTTCTCTTCTGCGCCTTTTAAGTTGATGATTTTGTTTGTATACTTAGAATCACCATATAAAACGTAGTTTTCAACATCGTGTGAAGCAAGAACAACTACTTCATAAGATTTAACTGTGATCAAATCGTATAATCCGTCGCCGTTTGTATCGATAAGTTTAACACTACCGTATTCAGGCTGTAACATTTCTTCTACAGTTTTTGTGAATGAGCTTTCAGCAGTATCTCTTGCATAAGCTCTGCCGTTGTAGATAAGTCTGAAGTTAGGATTGAGATAAAGCTCATCATCGTCAGTCTGTTCTTCATTTGTGTAGTATTCATATTTGTAGTTGTGTGCATTGTAGCTGATAATATCAACATCTTTGAGTTCAACTACATTTGTTCTGTTTTCGTTGATGTAAGCATAGATAAGAGTGTTCTTTTCAAGGTCACTATCGTATTTGTAGAAACCTTCAACAGTGTAACCTAAAAGATCTGTCATACCTGTAGCATTATCAAAAACGTACTGGCCGATTTTAATCTGACCTTCTTTAATTGTTGTAGCACCTGCAAGACCTGTAATACCGTCATCTGTTACTGTGCCATCGATTTTGTAGATACCAAGTCTTTTTGACATATACATTTCAGGTTCAGCGTCATCTGTAGCATTACCGTCATACATGTTTGAGTTTGAAATATCTGCAATCATTGTGTTGTAGATCATTTTCATAGCAGCTTTAACTGATACTGTCTGACCTTCAGATAATTCAACACCGTTTAAAATGCCTTTGTTCGCTGCAGCAGGAATATATCCGCCGTAGTATGTAGCAAAATACTGGTCGCCCATAAGGTGAACTAAAATTTTGCAAGCAGCTTCTGCAGTAAGTGGGGCATCCGGTTCAAAATAACCGTTGCCGTCACCTACGATAAAATACAATTTGTTTAAAAGTGTTGTTACTTCGAAAATTTCACTGTCCATTGGAACGTCTTTAAAGATCTGAACATCTGAAAGATTCTGAATGTTGTTGATTGTAACAAGTTTTGAAATCATTGTTGCGAATTCGCCTCTTGTAAGAAGCTGTGTATCGTCTGTAAATGTGCCAGCTGCAACAATTCCTGCTTTATCTAAAAATTCAGGAATTTTGTCAGATGACATAGCAGCACTTGCAGCAACTGATGTAAAGAGCATTGCAAATGCTAATAAGAAGCATAAAAGTTTTCTCATATTATGCTACCCCCTTTGTAATTGCATATACGAGCAACGCTGCCTGAGCTCTTGTTGCTGTAGCCTTAGGAGCAAACATATTGTCGCCCACACCGTTGATAATACCTTTTGCAGTAAGAGCTCCTACTGCTGTTTTTGCATAATCGCTGATCTGATCGTAGTCAGCAAATGTATCATTTACTTCTGAGAAGTTAACGCCTAATGATTTCATTACGTTGTAAATCATAACTGCCATATCTTCTCTTGTGATAGAAGCACCGTAACCGAATTTACCTTCGCCAATACCGTTTACGAAACCTGCAGCTTTTGCAGATGCAACGTACTGTACTGACCAATCTCCTTCAGGGATATCAATAAATTCGTTAACTGCTGATGAGTTGAATTTATCAGTTGCAAGAACTAACATTTTTGCAAACTGTTCTCTTGTAACAAGACCGTTTGGTTCAAATGTGTTCTCACTTGTACCTGCGATAACGCCTTTTTCAGCCAATGCTTCGATAGCTTCTTTTGCCCATGCAACGTTTGCAATATCAGCAAATGTTGTTTTTGTTACAGTAGTTGAATGGTCTTCCATTTCTGTACCCCATTCTCTGTCGCTCTTTGCAGGAGCTCCGCCACCGCCACCGGCACCGCCGCCACCGCCGGCACCACCGCCGATTGCACCGCCGTTCTGCTGATTGCCTGCT
>JAUMXT010000064.1 GCA_030529015.1 Bacillota bacterium
TTAGTTTAACAATTAAAACTTTTTGTACTATGTTAACAAAAGTAAAGCTCAGACAGAAGCCACTAGCCGACGGCAAACTGTCATTGTACTTGGATTTCTATCCTCCGATCACTGACCAGGTGACAGGCAAAAAGACACGCCGGGAATTCCTGCAGCTCCACATCTGGGAGAAGCCCAAAGGCTCCCTGCAGAGGCAGCACAACGCAGACAGCCTCTTCCATGAAGGAAAGACACTGGCACAAACCACCCGCCACAACTACTTCCGCTGCTTCAGAACCATCCTGCTCCAAGCCTTCAACGAAGGATACCTCAGAGAAAACCTCAACGCCAAATTGGAGTGCATCCCTCGCAAAGACCGTCCGAGACAATTCCTGTCCGTATCAGAATTCAACCAACTCATACAGACACCATGCTCCAAAGACAACCTCAAAAGAGCAGCACTGTTCTCGGCACTCACCGACTGGATCCTAAAATATCTTGAAACCGACAACAATTAGCTACGATTTTCCATAGGGAAACGACATCAATATATTATATTTGTAAACGTGAATTATAAAGATTGAATTATGACAAAGACATCTATCATGACAGTTCAGGGAATAGATATCGCCCTGACAACGATCAATGACGAAGACTATATCTCATTGACCGACATCATCAAAGCAAAGGATGGAGATTTCTTCATATCCGATTGGCTAAGAAATAGAAACACCCTCGAATACCTTGGTGCTTGGGAGTCTATGTTCAACCCTGATTTTAATTATGGCGAATTCGCCATAATTAAAAGTAAAGCCGGACTTAACAACTTCAAAATCAGTATCAAGGAGTGGCACGAAAAGACTAACGCAATAGGTATAGTAGCACGTGCAGGCAGATATGGCGGCACCTATGCCCATAAAGATATTGCATTCAACTTCTGCATGTGGATAAGCCCGGTATTCCAATTATACGTAGTCCGTGAGTACCAGCGCCTCGTAGAACTCGAACGCAGCGAACTCGCCCTATCCTGGAATGTAAAACGTCTCTTATCAAAAGCGAACTACCATATCCATACTGATGCCATCAAGAACGTGATCCTTCCTAAACTCAACATCAGCCAGATGAAACAGGGTCTCGTTTATGCAAGCGAAGCTGATCTTCTGAACATGGTCCTCTTCGGCTGCACAGCCAAGCAGTGGCAGGAAGCAAACCCTGAACTCGCCAAGACAATGAACATCAGAGACACAGCCACAATAAACCAGCTGATCGTCCTCTCAAACATAGAATCCCTCAATGCGGAGCTTATCAAGCAAGGTATATCGAAAGAAGATAGATTCACCATCCTGCGTCGCACTGCAGAAGAACAGCTGGCAGTTCTGATATCCAGAAATGCAGAACAGAACTTCGCAAAGCTCGCATCAGAGGATCCGAAACTCATAGAATAGTTCTCTTTATAATTCACACTCAAGAAACTATTTCTCGCGGTAATTCCATCACGGAGTTACCGCTTTTTCATTACCTTTGCCCCGTCATCCTCGGCCCGGCCGGGGATCTCACTCGGAATCGAAGAGCTGTCCCCCACAGCCCATGAAAATCCTAATCGACAACGGCCACGGCATCCTAACCAAAGGCAAACGCTCCCCAGACGGCAAACTCCTCGAATAAGCCTACACCCGAGAACTCGCAAGACAAATCGTCAAGATTCGTTTCATAGTATAATGCCTTATTATTCCTGTGTAACTTCCATGCTGGTCTATGTGCAGATATAATATTTTATTGGCATAATACGGATAAATGACATATTATTTGTTTGTCTAATACGGATAATATGCAAATATTATGACCTTTTAGTATGGATAATTATCAATGATTGTAAATAAAAACTCCGGCCAGAAGACTCACGCCCTCTGACCGGAACCGTATTTATGTTTAACTGTCATTACTTGAGTTCCACCAGTACCACGCCGTTGGAAGTGTCGCCATACTTCTTGAACTGCTCGCCCTTATCGCCTTTGAAGACATTCATAGTCTTGATGTTGTTAGGTGAGATTGATTCAAGGTTATCTACCTTCTTGATATCTCCATTTGCAGACTTTACCAGGTAAAGTGGCTCCACATCATCTTTATTTACACCTTTTTTCTTTACACCTTTGACGCTTACCACTTCGCCTTTCAGGTCCTTAATCACCACAAGATTCTCAGGCGCATTTTTGTCCATAACCACATCGTCCATATTGGCTTTGTCCACCTGAACAGTCTTTGTAGGATAATCCACATACATATAGTTCAGGAAAACCTCCCCGGCAGCAAGATTAATCTTATAGTATCCGTTGGCATCAGTCGCTACGCCGACCTTGGTCTTCGGAACCATTACAAGAACTCCGGCCATAGGCTTGCCTTCAACATCTACCACTCGTCCGGAAATCTCTCTTCCTGCCTGAGTTGTAATGATGACTACAGATTCTACGCCTTTCACGATATTCATATTTCTGATTGCATCGCTTGGTAGTTCATCTGCCGCCGCCTTTGTCGCTACAACTCCATCGATAATATAAAGAGTATTGTCATTGCTGTTCTGAGCAAATGCAATACTGCTGGCCAAAGCCATCGAGATAATAAGAATCAACTTTTTCATAACAATGTTCCTTTAATGTTCAATAATGATGAAACCGGTTTTCCGATGGCAAATATAGAGACATAAATCCGCATTCTGTGTTAACTGAATGTTAATAAATGTTAACTAATGTTAACTCGGTCAGCAAAGCGAAATTTATTACTACTTTTGCAATAAATCCATTGAAAATGTCACGAAAATACTTCAGAAACATATCAATCCTGGCGATTGCATCTCTGCTTTCCCTTGCGGTAGTGCAATCAGTATGGGTGTATCGTATGTATAGCGATTCCGTGACAGACTTCAAGCGAAGAGTGGAATCCGCCATATACAAGAGCATATATAAGGCGTTCCGTATGGATGCAATCCCGGGCTTGGCAGATGCCAAGTATGTAAAGATTAATCTCGACGACTTCAGTCTCTACTTCGAACCTAACCTGATGGAACTGGATGCATTGCAGCCATATTATGCAGAAGTGCTCTTCAACGATGATGGAAAATCGCGAGTAGTGATGACCAATGGCGAGAGACCGGTTCTGAACAACCCTATGACCACGGTCGTTCCTATCGATGATGATGGTTCATATTCGCTTCTTGTTTCAATAGAAATGCCTTTCAAGGTATTCCTCAGCAGGATGCAGGGCCTTATAGCATCCTCGGTCGCCATTGTTATACTTCTCGCGGGCGTACTTATATATCTTGTCAGGACAATGTTCCGTCAGAAGACCCTTGAGGAGATGAGGCGTGACTTCACGCACAACATAACCCACGAACTGAAGACCCCGATATCCGTCGCCGTTACAGCAACTGATGCCCTTCGCAATTTCTCCGCCGATGCGAATCCTGACAGAAGGAGCCGTTATCTTGAGATCGTTGAAACGCAACTTACTCAACTCTCGACTATGGTCGAACACATCCTTTCTGTGTCTGAAGAGGGCAGGGAATACAAATATAATCCTACTGTCGTCTATCTTCAGGAAATCATCAGCGGACTCACTCAAGGAGCAGGGATGAACACAGGAAAGAAACCAGTCTTCAACATAGACTGTGCTGAGCATATAAAGATCTTGGCTGATGAATTCCACATCAAGAACCTCCTTGCCACTGTCCTTGATAATGCAGTCAAATATTCTACAGATCCTATCGTGGATATCAGAGTATCTGATGAGTCTGGAAACGTGACCATTGAGATTGAAGACAACGGCTGCGGAATAGCAAAGGAACATCTGTCACACGTATTTGAGAAGTTCTATAGAGTCCCGACAGGTGATATACACACAGTCAGAGGCTACGGACTTGGCTTATACTATGCAAAACAGGTAGCAGAACTGCATAAAGGCACAATATCAATGAATAGCCGTGTCGGTAAGGGCACAACGGTAACAATCAAACTGCCGAGGAATGAGCAATAATATAAAGATACTTATCGTCGAGGACGAGCAGATGCTTGCCGAGATTCTGTCTGATACACTATCGGACAGGGATTTTGAGGTACATCTTGCATACGACGGCATTCAGGCATTGGAAGCCGTCAGAAAAGACTCGTTTGATGTAATTGTAAGCGACATAATGATGCCACATCTTGACGGTTACTCCCTTGCAAAGAAACTCAGGAGCGAAGGATACAATTCTCCTATCCTCTTCCTTACTGCAAGATCATCTACAGAGGATGTGGTCAAAGGATTCGAGGCTGGAGGCAACGACTTCCTAAAGAAACCGTTTGCCATCGACGAACTTATAGTGCGTATCAAGGCCCTGGCAGGAAGGGTCCAACTGTCGGGAAACTCTCAAACCATCTATCAGATAGGTAGATATGAATTCTTCCCTACTGCAAAGCTTCTGAAAGTAGATCAGTGCGAGATAATACTCCCGGCAAGGGAAGCGGAAGTCCTGCTCAGACTATGCCGTGATTCCGGCAGGACAGTAAACTCATCAGCCCTCCTGAAGGAACTCTGGGGCGACGACAACTACTTCAATCTCCGCAGCCTCAATGTCTATATCACCCGCCTGCGCAACCACTTCAAATCCGATCCAGGCGTGGAGATAGAAAGCATCAGGGGTATAGGCTACAAACTGAACTGCTGATTGATGGAGATGGGGACCGCTACTTGAATGTCAGCGTGAATACTGTTTCTTTCGCATCACTTCTTGTGAGCGACAGCGTGCCGTTATGCAGTCTCATTATCTGACGCGAAAGACTCAATCCGATGCCAGTACCTTCCTGCTTGGTCGTGAAGAATGGAACAAAGATCTCATCCTGGCTCTCACGGCTTATAGGAAGACCGTCGTTTGAAACGCTGATAACTGTCTGTTCTGATGGAGTAAGCTGAGCTGTGATTACTACATTACGCGCCTCTGCCTGAACAGCATTCTTGACAAGATTGATAAGAATCTGGGTGATCTGCCCCTCATCTGCATACAGGATTATATCTGCCGACAATTCCTCATATGTGCATGCCGCACCATTCATCACAGCCTGTTCTCTGGTCAGACTGATGACCCTTTCAGCAAGCTCCTTGAAATAGAATGCCTTCTTCACAGGAGGAGCCACTCGGGTAAGATTTCTATATGAGTCCACGAATTTGATCAAACCCTTCGAAGACTCTGAAATGGTGCTGAGACCATTCTTTATGTCTTCATCTACACCATCGAAGGTCAGCAATGTGTCGCTGAGCGAAGCGATAGGCGTAATGGTGTTCATGATCTCATGGGTCAGGACCCTGATGAGCTTGGACCAGGACTGCTGCTCATTCTCGGCAATTTCGTTGCTTATGTCGTTGAATGCTATGATTCTCACAGTATCCTTACCGATCTTTGCCTCTGATGCTGTAAGAGAGATAGTCATCTTTCCGCTCTCATTGTAATAACTTGCTCTTTCCTCATTGCCGTCTGCAATAGTCTGGAACGAGTCATACAGAGAGTCGCTCACTGCACGAAGCTGTCTGATGTGGCCGAATGTGGCGATGCCGAGCAGATTAAGAGCTGTATTGTTGGAGTATGCCACACGACCGTCCTTTTCGATTACCGCAATGCCTGTCTTGACGTGATCGAGCATCAGGCCGAAATACTTCTCCTGTTCGATGATCTCGTGCCTTTCCTTGTCGAAAATGTTGCGCAGGCGATTCAGAGTCCTGTTGAACTTTCGTCCTCGGAGCCTTCTTTCGTCAAAGCGGAAATTTAGCTCCTTATCTTCAAGGGCGTCAAGCATGTAGGTTACCTTGGCCCTCATTTTTCTTGATGTGACAAAAGAAGTGATGGCAGACGATATTACTATCGCTGCCAGAACAATCAATATGACGGTTACGGTTGTCATCAGATGTTATACTTCTTCAGCTTCGCATATAGAGTAGGACGGCTGATTTCCAGCGACTTTGCTGCCATAGACAGATTACCTCCAAAACGTGCCATAGCTGCACGTATTGCCTTTTCTTCTGTCTCCTCAAGCGTGTCTGTGCTTGATACATCGATAGAGCCTGATGCCCTTGCTGGAACAATCTCTATGTCAGCAGCGGTCAGAAGCTCATTTTCAGAAAGAATGACAGCCTTCTCAATGCAGTTGGAAAGTTCGCGGATATTACCGCTCCACGAATGTCCCTTCAGGAGTTCTGCCGCATCTGTGGAAATTCCGTTGACGTTTCGTCTGTATTTCTCAGCAAACTTCTTAATGAACATCTCTGCCAACGGAATAATCTCATCAGTCCTTTCTCTAAGGGCAGGGAGATGAAGCTCGAATGTATTGATTCTATAGTACAGATCCTGACGGAACTCTCCGTTTGCGACCATATGCTTCAGGTCCTTGTTTGTAGCACAGATGAGCCTGATGTCCACCGGTATGGACTTGTCGTCGCCGACTCTTGTGATGCAGCGGTTCTGAAGAGCGCGCAGAAGTTTTGCCTGAAGATGCGGAGGAATGTTGCCGATCTCGTCAAGGAAGAGTGTGCCTCCGTTTGCCTGCTCGAACTTACCAATATGGTCAGTATGCGCATCTGTAAATGCACCTTTGACATGGCCGAAGAGTTCGCTCTCGAAAAGAGTCTCGGTGATTGCCCCCGCATCCACGCATACCATAGGTCTGAGAGATCTGTCCGACATCCTATGTATCTCTCCCGCAAGAACATCTTTTCCTGTACCGTTCTCACCAGTAATAAGCACAGTCGCATCTGTAGCGGATATCTTCTCGACAGTCTGTCTTATACCGCTCATCGCCGGCCCTTTGCCCCAGAACATCTTCATTGAAGAAGGAGGAACAACAGTCTTTGCTTCCTTATTTCTGCCGTTATATGCATTCTTCAGGGTCTCGACAAGTTTCTCATTATCCCAAGGCTTCACGATGAAGTCGAATGCACCTCGCTTCATTCCCTCTACCGCCAGCTGGATATCAGCATATGCAGTAAAGAGCACAACCTCGGTTTCAGGACTGCGCTTCTTGATCTCAGAAAGCCAATAGAGGCCTTCGTTTCCTGTATTGATATCGGTATGGAAATTCATGTCCAGAAGCACAACATCCGGACGGAAGTTAGTCATCTTGGTCACCAGTTCCTTAGGAGATGGAATCAACTCTACCTGTAAGAAATGCATCGGCAGCAGCACCTTGAGTGCCGCCCTAATTCCACTGTTATCATCAACAACCAGTATTTTTGCTTTACTTTTTGCCATGTGTGTTTTTAAATGGTAACAAAAGGTCACCGTTTGCTATACAAAATTAGTGATAATATCTAATTGAACAAAAGCCAGTGTAGTTTCCTACAATGGCTTTTGATATCTACTCCTTTCTTAGTGCCTCGGCAGGATTGGCATTGGCACTGCTCCAGTATTGAAAGCCTGCAACGGCAATTGTCAGGATCATGATCACTACAAATGTCAAAATGAATATCCATACTAAAATGCCGGTGTTCTCCACAAAGCTCTGGAGCCATCTGCTGACTGCATAATACGCCACTGGAACAGCTATTGCATATGAGACAACACCTACCATCGCAAACCTTTTTAGTCCGTCAATTACAAGACCTGCAGTTTCTGCTCCATATACCTTCTTCACGGCAAGATCACGTCTTCTGTACTGTACATCAAGAAGTACCTGTCCAAAGACTCCAATCAATGAAAGTGCCGCTGCCAGCAAAGAGAAGATTGAGATAATCTTACCCTGTTTTATCTCAGACTTGTAAACCCTTTCCATTACTTCATCGTAAAACTCAACTTCAAAGAGGTAAGACGGATCCATTTCGTACAGTATCGCAGAAATCTTCTCTGTCACATCTGTCTTGTTGTATCCATTATGCAGTCTTATATATGTATATCCTAGTGTTGCAAAATCCTTTGGAACATAAATATAACATATAGGTGCAGTTTTATTTCTCAATGAGTTGATTCGTACGTTTCCTGTTTGTCCAATAATGCTGCCCATTCCTTCGGTAATCTCAATCTTTCCACCTAAGTCCTTCATAGTCTGGTTCATTATAGCGTTTCCCACATCCGACACAAGGAAGTTTCTGCCATCAACTACCGGTATCCCCATTACATCCAAAAAGTTGTGGGAACAATATATTGAGAAACATCTTACCTGCTCCCCTCCCATTTCAAGTGAAAATGTTGAATAGTTATCAGAAAAGCCCATTCCTTCCAGTGCAAATGCAACATCTTCCACCTCTGGAAGTGAGGACAGCCTTTCCTGCAGCCACTCCGATTTGTATTGATATTGTTCAGCTGATATCTGAACCACAGCTATCCTTTCCTTTTCAAATCCAGTATCATATCCAATCATATATTCATTCTGCCTGTAGACTGTCAAGGCAAATATCATCAGGGCAAAAGTTATTGCAAACTGAAGTGTAATCATAATTGTGCGAAATCTTCTGCCTGCTATAGAAAATGCAAAGTTACCTTGCAATGCAAATGATGTTGGAAGGGAGGTAACGTAAAAGCTAGGATATATTCCGGCAACAAGACCTATTATAATTGAAATGAATGCTGTTATCAGTATCAAAGAAAACTGTGACGCAAAGTTAAATGCCATATCTGATACTCCTTGAGATACAAGCCATTTGCTCACAGGAGATATTGCAACAAGAGCTATAGCGAATGCTGCAACACTGAACAATACAGCCTCAAGTATCAGTTCGCCTCTAAGTCTCCCGATGGAACTGCCCAGCACTTTTCTGGTGTTCACAGCCTTAACACGCACAGGTGCTAGGGAGGTAAAGAATGTAGCATAGTTGATTCCACCTATGAGCATTACAAGTATTGAAATGCAGATAAGCATCCACGCTTGCTTTCTGCTTCCTGTCTTCCAGATAGTGTTGCCTTCTTCTGAGAAGTATATTTCTTCAATGGGAGTAAGTTCTATATCAGTAAGCCAGTCACTGTTGGTATAATTGTAGTTATCATTAAAATTCTGCTCCACTAGTTCCTTGTTGTCAGAAGAATCCAGAAGCACCCAACATGCAAAGTTAGCTCCGCCGTAGTTACCTTCATGTAGGGATCCTACATTCAGATATATGTAGTTTCCTATCTGAGAATTCTCCGGGAAGTCCTTGTAAACGGCTCCAACACTGAATTCTTTTGTTCTTCCTTTTCCAAACTGATATCCTTCATTGTGGGTCATGATATGGCCTAACGCAGGTCCATCTCCATAGAGTTTCTTTGCAAGTGATTCCGGTATGGCAATCTGCGACAGGTCATTTAACGCTTCTGCACTACCTTCTGTAA
>JAUMXT010000190.1 GCA_030529015.1 Bacillota bacterium
TGAAAAAGGACGACTGATTGTCAGAGAAATGACTGAACTGTTGGCGCTGGATATGGTGCGAAAGCATGTGGTTACGAAGCAGGTTGTTCTGAACATTGGCTATGATCGTGAAAGCCTTGTTGGTGAACGCGCCAGCAAGTATACCGGCCCTGTCGCTGTGGATCATTATGGTCGCAAGGTTCCCAAACATGCTCACGGAACCGGAAACATCGACCATTACACGAGTTCCACACGTCTGATTATGGATGCGGTGCTTGGTGTGTATGACAGGGTCGTGCACAAGGATCTGTTGATCCGCAGGGTAAACATTGCAGTCTGCAACCTGATTCCTGAAAA
The DNA here is from genome assembly GCA_030529015.1 of Bacillota bacterium. Lineage (GTDB taxonomy): Bacteria > Bacillota > Clostridia > Peptostreptococcales > Anaerovoracaceae > Lentihominibacter. The sequence goes on from JAUMXT010000190.1 coordinate 337, forward strand.
TGAAATTCCAGAAGACAAGCCTGTTCAGATGGATATGTTTACCGACTACGATGCCCTTGAGCAGGAAAAGAAAGCAGCCCGGGAAGCTGAGGAAAAGGAAAGAAAACTTCAGCGGGTCACTCTGATGGTACAGGATAAATTCGGAAAAAACGCAATTCTCAAGGGGATGAACCTTGTAGAGGGCGGTACTACAATAGAGCGGAACGGCCAGATCGGCGGTCATAAGGCAGGTGAAGATTGATGCCAAACGAGAATAACCCCTATGCTGACATTATCCACCTGCCACATCATAAGGCATCTACCCGTCCGCACATGAGCATGTATGACCGAGCTGCACAGTTTTCGCCTTTTGCTGCACTAAGCGGATTTGATGGAGTGATCGCAGAGACAGGCCGCTTGACTGACCGTAAGGTTGAGCTTTCTGAAAGTGAGAAGATCCTGCTGGATCAGAAGCTCACCCTCATCGACGATGTGATACAAGACGGTCATCACCCCAAAATAACCGTTGTGTTCTTCGTGGCAGATCTGTTGAAAGACGGCGGTGAATATCAGGAGTACACAGGCCTGGTAAGGAAGATTGAGCCATTAGAGAGGACGATCGTATTTCTGGCAGACAACGGACGATCTGCCGGGAAAAAAGTGCCTATTGATGATGTGACGGAGATCCACGGGGAATTGGTGGATTATATGGATGAATAGAGCATGAGATGATTAGCTGATAGGAGGATTACAATGCCGCTTGAAATAGTAAGAAATGATATTACGAAAATGGCAGTTGACGCAATTGTCAATGCCGCCAATACATCTTTGCTTGGAGGAGGCGGTGTTGATGGCGCGATTCACCGTGCTGCTGGGCCACAGCTTCTGGAAGAATGCAGAACACTGCACGGCTGCAGAACCGGTGAAGCGAAAATCACAAAAGGATATAGGCTTCCCTGTAAGTACGTTATTCATACGGCTGGACCCATTTATCAGGATGGACAGCACGGTGAGCGTGATCTGCTCGTAGCTTGTTATCAGAATTCACTGGAACTTGCAAAGGCTCATGACTGTGAAACAGTTGCTTTTCCTCTCATTTCCTCCGGTGTTTATGGTTATCCGAAGGCAGACGCCTTGAAAGTAGCTATCGACGCGATTACACATTTCCTTTTTGAGAATGATATGACAATCTACATTGTTGTGTTCTCAAAGGATGCTTTCGAAATCAGTAGCAAGCTGTTTAGTGATATCGAAGCTTATATCGATGATGTTTACGTCGAGGAGCATCTAGATTCTCCTCGAGAATCCATCAGGTCTCGGCTTCAAAGCAAATATCTTAAGCAGGCACGTGAATACGAAGAACTAGACGAATGCTACGAAGCTCCTACTGCTCCGATGGTTGCGTCTGATGCATGCCTGAACGATATGCTCAATCAGATCGATGAAAGTTTTGCTGAGATGCTAATCCGAAAGATCGACGAAAGGCAGATCACTGATGCCGAATGCTATAAACGAGCCAACGTAGATCGCAGACTGTTCAATAAGATCAAGAACAATCCGCTTTATAAACCCAGCAAGCAAACGGTTCTGGCTTTTGCCATTGCTCTGGAACTTTCTCTGGATGAGACAAAAAACATGCTAATGAAGGCCGGGTTTGCGTTGTCCCACAGCAATAGAGCAGATATTGTTGTCGAGTACTGCATCATGACAGGTAACTATAACATCATTGAGATCAATCAGGTACTGTTTAAACTTGATCTGCAACCTCTTGGTTATTAATTTGTCGCTTACCAGGCGACCAAAGCCCTCCCTGTTTTTGATA
>JAUMXT010000065.1 GCA_030529015.1 Bacillota bacterium
CGAAGCCGACCGCCAGTAATACTAAATTCATTACTATATCCATTTAAATCCCCCTTTTGCCCTGCTTAAACGTCATTACACATTTCTGTATTTACAATGCTTTCTATAGCAAAGTCTGCAGTTGTGGTCGCAGTCAGGCTTGCGTCCGTCCACTTCACCGCATGTACGCATGATGTGTGGATTATCTGCCTGAGCCACCGATGTTGTCAGGCCCGATTCCTTTTCCACAAGACCTTCGCCCGGAGCTTTCTCGGCCGGTGGCAGTCCCAGGTCTTCTCTGTATGCTGTCATGTCATATCCTTGTGCTTCACACTCTTCGATATGCTTGATCAGTTCTTCTCTCTTGGCATCCTTTTCAGCAAGCTCGTCCGCTACTCCCTTGAGTCCTGTTGCCAGCTGTTCTTCGAGGCTCATCTTCTTTTCAGGGAACTTGAAATCTAAGCTCTTTTCCAAAAGCTTGATGGCGCCTTCTCTGTGTTTCACGGAAAGCACTCCGAGCGATGCCATGATATAATCATTGTCTACTAGTATTTTAGCATGTCCTGTCGGGAACAATCTCATACCTGTTTCATCGTATTCTGCGATTCTTCCCATGATATCTTCTCTGTGAGGCAGTCTTGTCAGCGCTCCGCCTGTTCCTACGATATATTTTACCTGTGTCAGGTCTTTACCTTCGGCTAATGTAGTTCTGCCTGACGGACCGTAGACGTATCTGATCTGTCCTGCATGTCTTTCGACTGCCTTCATTACGGCTTCTTCCGTCAGCATTTCGACAAGCTTGATTTCGTCTTCTGTCTTAGGAATGGCTACATAGCTTTCGAGCGTCTTCTCAGGGTCTATTCCGATTTTAGCACAGTTTTTTTGGAACTTTTCTTCACCGATGGATTCGATGACTTTCATTCTGTTTACGTATACGCCCAGGTCGCCTTCTACTGTACGTTTCGCCTTAGGTTCGGGCGCGATCATGATACGCGCCACCTGGTCTGATTCTGTCGCTACAGAGTGGAGGTCTGTAGTTGCCCCGCCTACGTCGAGAACGATCAGATCTCCTAGGCAATCGTAGAGCAGCTTAGTGCATTCCATTACTGCTCCCGGTGTCGGGATGATAGGTCCGTTTACCATGTCTCTAACGTGTTCCATTCCCGGCGCGTGGATGATATGATCTTCAAACGCATCCTGGATAACCTTACGGCACGGCTCAACGTTGAGATCGTCGATCTTAGGATATACGTTATCTACGTTATAAAGCTTCTGCCCGCTTTCTTCATCGAATATCAGTTTCATTTCTTCCTGATTTTCGATATTTCCCGCGTATATTATAGGAGTTTTAAGTCCCATATTTCTTATCATTTCAGCATTGTCGAGAGCTGTATCTCTTTCACCGTAATCAACTCCGCCTGCGATGAGAATCAGATTCGGATTGATTTCCTTGATCTTAGCGATGTCTGTTCTTCTCATTCTGCCGGCAGTTACGTAGTGTATGATTCCGCCTGCTCCGAGAGCCGCTTCCTTAGCTGCTCTTGCCGTCATATCATATACAAGCCCGTGCACTGTCATCTTAAGGCCGCCGGCAGCCGATGATGTCGCCAGCATTTCGTCATACTCGAGCTTTTCTATATCCATATTCTTGCAGAGATCATCTATGGCTCCTTGAAGACCTATTCTTACATCGCCTTCCAAAACCGATGTCGGCGCCTGTCCCTGCGCCCAAAACACAGGATTATCTGTATCTATATCCTTGAATGCGTTCACTACTGTTGTTGTTGAGCCGATTTCGGCAACCAGCACATCTACCTTCACAGTCTGTCCCATAGTGTTCTCCTCTCTAAAACTTCCTTATTATAATCTTACAGGAATCAATTTATTCCTTATCTCTGCCTCTATTATTCCCAAGTTTAGCCCGCCATCCTCTGAATCATATGTTATGATGAGGTTTTTCCAAGGAACTATTCCCATTTTATCATACATTGTCAATTTCCATTGATTTCTTTTTCTATATTTGGATTCTGCCATCTTACCGCAGTGCTCCCAATATTTCATGCCTTCTATAGTCGGAATCATAAAATCCGGACTAAAAGCGTAATTTTCAAAATAAATGATGCCATCGTATTGAAACGGCAATAAGTACATATCAAGTTTGTCAGCAATAAACAGCTCTGATTTACTTCGAACCTTAAGGCCCCTGCCGGTAGTGTGTATTTTTTCTTCCGGATAAAGCGTGTTTTGAGGATACGGTAATTCCGCCCATTTGTTGGCCTTTCGCTGTTTCGGAAAGAATATTTCTTCCGGCAGCGCACTGTAGGATCTAGGCAACATCTTCAATACGTTATCAGCCGTAGGTTCGATGCTTTCTTTAAGATATTTGTTCAATCTTTCGATTTCTTCTGCCAGAAGCTTAGTCGATTTTTCAAGATACTTCTTTCTGGCAAGCTGCTGAACCAATGCGTTTCTATCTGTTATGGTTTTTCGGTCATATTTTATTTTGCCATTGCCGCCCGCTGTCGTTTTTCGTCTGACCCACACAGGCGTTGGCTGTTTTAAATCATTTCTGATGGCGAGATACCCGCTTGGCATCTCTTTTAACTCTTGCTTTTGCTCTTTCAACTGATAATTGTATCGTTGAAGTAGCTCTTTTAAATATACATTGCTCTCTCTCATCCATTTCACCCCTTATTTCGTGCAACTTTCTTAGTTGTTGTTTTTCTCTACACGAAATTCGGGAGAAAAGCGTTAAAATTGTACTATTTTTCCGCTCTATTCAATTCTCATGATTCTTGCCGAAACACTTTGTAGTTCGGCGCATCAAGAGCAAATACTTCCACTGTATATTCATGCATTCTTCCCCGTAAGTCGTTGGAACATATGCATAAATATGCATCATTAATTTCCCCTTTTGAAAGCTCGTGTAGTGAAATCCCTTTATTTCGAATTTACACGAATTGGAAGTATTTGTCAATTATATCGCTGGTTTTTTTACATTAACCGCATTTTCTTTAAAAAAGGACGGGCTTTTCGCCCGCCCGATTGATTTTGTTATGCAAAGCGCACTGTCGCGCCCCAGTAGGCTCTTACAGGTCGCCTCTTCTTCTCATAGCTTCTTCAGCCAGGAATGTAGCAACGTCGATACCGTGTGAGTCTCTTCCGAAACCTTCATCGATACCTGTGTTTCTAGCTTCTTCAGGAACTACCTGAGTACCACCGGCTGCGATGATAACCTTGTCTCTGATACCCTTTTCGATAGCCAGATCATTGATTCTCTTCATGTTCTTGTAGTGAACGTTGTCGTGAGAAATGATTGTTGATGCCAGGATAGCGTCAGCGTTCAGTTCTACTGCAGCGTCAACCAGCTTTTCTACAGGTACTGAAGTTCCGAGGTATTCTACCTTGATACCCCATTTTTCGATACCGCCATGCTTGATGTTGATGATTTCACGAAGTCCTACGGAGTGTTCGTCTTCTCCAACTGTTCCGCATACTACCTGCATTGGGTGATCTGCGAATTCTTTGAAGAGAGTATCATCATCAAGGTGATGTGGTTCAGGTGGGATAACCAGAGTGCTAGGGTCGATATCAAAGTCAACCTTACCCTTCATTTCGATTCTTGTACCTTCAGCTTCCTGGAGAACTTCCTTGGAAATTACTTCAGGGTCTACCAGACCGAGCTTCTTACCCAGTTCCAGAGCAGCAGCTTCAGCAGCTCTTACGTGAGTAGGCATGCACATAGTCAGCATGATTGTACCGTCTCCGCACCATTCAACTTCAGGAATGAGAGCTTCGCCGTCGTGGTACTTAGCAACCTTTTCAAGTCTTGTTGCTACTGTATCTTCTTCTTCCAGTTCGTCGATGAATACGATCTTGCTTCTGTCTTCGAAAGTACATCCGCCGATCAGAGCTGCAGGATCTTCAGGGTTTCCACCGTACTGTTCTACGTTATTGTATCCGAAGTGAGCTGTTACAGGAGCCATGTAGTCTTCGTCTCTTTCGAAGATGTATCCGTAACCTACGCCGCCTTCGATCTTTCTAGCGATACCATCGCCGTTTCTTTCAGGATATTCAGCTGAGTCAACGAAGAAACCTTCCTGTACAGCCTGGAAGTATCCGCCAACTTCAACGATTTCTTCCATGAACAGGAGAGCCTTTTCTTTGATTTCTCTAACCTTTTCACCCAGAGGGCCATCCATCTTCAGTTCAACCATATCCATCAGACCATCAAGACCGATCAGAGTCTGCTTAGCATTGTCTGTAGCTTCGATGTTGTAGATGTGCCAAGGAACGTTTCTTCCTTCGTCAGGAGTGATTGTTGACTGGATGTCAGCTCTTGTCAGCTTGGAGATCAGCATGTTCAGAACGTGAGTTACTGTAGCTTCTCTTGCTGATGAGCAGATGTACTTAGTGTTCTGCTGAGCTCTCATCTTATATCTGTCGCAGATGTCTCTCAGAGCTACTGCATATGGAAGGTCCATATAAACTGCAGGTGCAGGTGTAGCTGTTGGAGGAACTGTTGACAGCGAAATGTTTTCAGGGTCAATACCAACCTTTTCTGAGAACAGGGAGTTGATAGCGTGCTGAACGATCAGTTCAGGCATTACCTTCCAAGCTTCTCTTGCTGTAGCGTTAGCGTTATGAGCTCCGTCGATCTGCAGGATGCCTGCCCATGCCAGGATCTTCTTTGATTCGCAAGCGTCTACGAATGATCTAACACAGTTGATATCTCTGTAAAGTACGTTGTACTGAGGGTCCTGGTGAGCACCGTTGATACCTTCTTCAGCGAACATTACAGCTACGTCAGGACCGGCTACGCCTGAAACGTATGAATGGTAGTTGATTGGACGACCAACTTCATCTTCGATGATGTCGATAGCTTTTCTCTGTGCTCTAACCTGTTTTCTAGTGATAGGAACACCACCGATACCCTGTGGAGTACCTTCCATCAGACCGTCGATATGTGACTGACCCATATGTCTGATTACCATCAGATGGTCAGCACCGTGCCATGCAGCCATTCTCATTCTTCTGATATCGTCTTCGAATCTACCTGAAGCGATTTCAGTAGTGATAACAGGCATTGGCTGAGGGTCGATTCCGCCGAAGTACTTAGCAGGAGGAAGTCCTACGCTGTTCTTCAGAGGCTGCGAACAATCTTTGTATTCAAAAGGTCCCATCTTGAGTCCCGGAGCAGGCTTTCTCCAAGTCCAGCCTCTTCTTCTTGGCTCATATTTGTCCAGGTCCTTAAGTATCTCACGAACGTCTAATTTTTCGTTTGGTTCCAGCTTGTAATCTGCCATCTTACTTACCTCCCTTGAACAAAGCTACTGCATCGTCCCAGTATTCGCCTTCAGCCAGCTTTGCGCTTGCTTCACGAATGGAGATGCCCTTATCCTGTGATACCTTGTAAACTACGTGTCCTGCACCCTTGCCCATCAGGCCTCTGTCCATGCAGCCTTCCACGATCTTCTGAGTGTCCAGGGATGATACTCCCATTCTCAGCAGAACCGCTCTTTCTACGGAAGGAGTAGTGTTCTTTCTACCCAGTTCAAGAAGAGGGTCAACAACCTGAGCTGTTAATTCCCAAAATCTATCATAGAGTTCCTGATCAGTCAGACCAGCGATATGCTGTCTGCGCTGTTCAAAATCGTTGTCTCTTTTCATGTTTGAATTCTCCTTTTTATCCAAAGCGCACTCGCGCGCGCCGGTTTTGCTTTACAGTGCAGCCTTCAGTTCTTCAACTGTAGCCTTAACCCATTCCATGTCCTTCTTAGTTTCTTCGCAGAGGTATTCATAATCTGCTTCAGTCAGTTCAACACCGTATCTTCTGAGGTTTCCTCTGATAAGTGATCTCTTCTGTCTGTCCAGATCCATGTCCTTAGCCTTGATCAGGGAAGGATGTGAAGGGATGATTACGCTCTTTCCAGGTACTTCTTCAGCAGGATCACCGAATCTTACGTCGATTCCGTTTTCTCTTGCGAATGACAGCTGAGGCTGTAAGTGCTTACCTGCGCCTGTGTATTCAGTTTCCTGAACAACGATCATCTGATCCTGATCCAGTTCCTGAGCCAGTGCGAATGCAGCAGTCAGTGAAGTGTTTCCTGCAGGGCCCTTTTCGAGGCCTTCAAGAGTTGCCAGACATTCAGTGATGTAGAACAGTTCGCCCTGAGTGATAGTAACGTATCTATCCATGTATCTCAGAGGTCTTGCAGCTGATCTAGGAACGTCTGAGTGGTCAGGGTCTACAGCGTAAGGAACGCCGAATCCTGTATGACCTGTTGTACATGACTTCTTGTTGAACGCGTCATCTGATGCCATATGCAGACCGGTCAGGTCGATGGAAGCTCCTACTACCTGAGTTGCAGCGCCGGCCTTCTGCAGACCTCTTGCTGTACCTGTCAGGTTACCGCCGCCTGCGTTAGTACATACGATAACGTCAGGGTCCTTACCATACTTTTCTCTGAACTGCATTGATACTTCGTAACCGAGAGTTTCAACACCTGCAATACCGAATGGTGTATAAAGTGATGCGTTGAAGTAGCCTGTTTCTTCAAGCAGCAGGATGAACTTGTAGAAAAGTTCAGGTCCAACTGTCAGCTGTACTACTTCTGCTCCGAGAGCTTCGCACTTTCTTGCCTTTTCAACGATTTCAGGCTGTCCTACGCCGTTTGAGTCGTAGCATTCCTGAACGATAATGCATTCCAGACCTGCGATAGCAGCTTGTGATGCTACTGCTGCACCGTAGTTACCTGATGTAGCAGCGATAACGCCCTTATAACCCAGCTTCTTAGCGTGGTATACAGCGTTAGCAGCTCTTCTTGCCTTGAAGCTTCCTGATGGATTGCAAGCTTCGTCCTTGATGAAGATTCTTGCGCCCTTTCCTTCAGGTGCACAAGCTCTAGCCAGAGCAGTCAGGTTTCTCAGTTCGAGGATTGGAGTGTTGCCAACGCCTACGCTGTACTGAATGTCCTGCATTTCTTCCAGGCTGTAGCCTGTTTCTCTCATCATTCTTTCATAGTCAAAAGCCATGCCGCCTGATTCGAATACTGAGTAATCGATTGACAGAGCCTTATTCATAACTTCATTTTTTCTTGCCATTACGGAATCATAATCCTGAGGTAATTTAGCCATTATTTGTCACCTCCAAATAAGATTTCTCTAACCTGCTTGTCGATAGCCAGCAGTTCAGGAACGCATACGCCATAGTCATGAGTGTAGTAAGGTTCCAGTTCGATAAGAGTTCCTGTTTCGTGTCTTCCGTTTACTGATTCGATTTCTACTTCGTCACCGATTTCAGCGTCTGCCAGAAGGTAGCCCTTAGTCCACATTTCCAAAGGTACAGCCTGTGTATCTTCAGGAAGTTTACCAGTTCTTTCTTCCGGCTTTAAGATGATTTTATGGATTCTCACCCAGTCGCCTTTTTTAGCCATTTTTGTAAATCCTTTCAAATTTATGTTTTGGTACAAAGAGGCACTCTCAGGTTTCTAAGGGTGCCTCTTATGCTTTTTTGTTGCGCCGTAAAAAGTGTCCTATTTAACGATCTTCTTATCAGGGTTGATTCTGTCTCTAACGTCTCCCATCAGACATCTAGGAATTGGCAGGTCGATCATTGTTGCCAGACCAGGTTCTGCGTTGATAACCTGAGGAATCATGTTAGCGCACATAGCGATAGTTCCCAGTCCGCCTTCGATTTCAGGGCTGTTAACCATGTTTACGTTAGGAGTTCCCTTGATGATTACATAGTCACCGGTGTTGATTCCAACCTGTTCAGGTTCGATCTGCTGTGGGTGATCCATGTGTACTTTCATTCCGTTGTCCAGAACTGCTTCAGCTGTCATAGCAACGCCTGCACATGATCCGGCTGCTGCGAATCCGTAAGGTGACTTTCTGTCAACGTCAGTTGTGATTGGGTTCATGTCCTGTGAGAATTCTGAAACCTTCAGTCCCAGACCTTCAGCGATCATGCCTACTGATTCTGCGAATCCAACGTGACCTGACATAGTGTTGTTAGCTTTTCTTTCCTTGAATTCTTCTACGGAGATTCCGATTCCCTGTTCTTCCATTACAACAGGTCCGAATGGTGACAGTGAGTTAACTCTTCTTGAAGTGATTTCTTCAACGTCAGTTAAGCATCCAGTCATAACCAGAACGAGAAGGTCCATGATGTGTCCAGGGTTGATACCTGTTCCCAGCAGAGTTACGCCGTTTTCCTTAGCGATCTTGTCCAGTTCAGCAGCCAGTTCAGGGCTCTGAGCAGCAGGATAAGCCATTTCTTCAGCTGATGTGATACAGTTGATTCCCTGTTCCAGGATGAACTTCATTCTTGGGAAAGCATTCTTTGTGAATGAGTCTGTGCAGAGGATAACGATGTCTGCAGCACCCGGCTTGATTACGTCTTCAGCAGCCTGGATCAGTACATCTTCTCTATCGCCCTTTTCAGTCTTGATGTAGTCGTACATTGAAGTTCCGATCTTCTTGCCTCTTCCTGCTACGCCTACGATGTCAATTCCTTTTTTCTTAAGAAGCATGTCAGCAACTCCGCCGCCCATAGCACCAAGACCCCAAATAATTACTTTTACATTCTGCATTTTTGTTCTCCTTTTCATCTTTTATTTAAGTTTAGTTGATACAACTTTATATGCTCATATAAAGAGCAAGTCCCGTGCCAACACGGGCCGTTCGGGGTGTATTTCCATGTTTTTTTTGAAAACGTTGAAATTCTGCCGTTTCCAGAGTGTGTTAAAAATAAAACAAAGAATTCTTCAATTGTTCTGACTATTTTCAGACCCCTTCCTGCAAATATATTTGCTCTTTGGGGCAATTATTTTTGCACACTACCTATTATATGCAGATTGAAGTATAATAAATCAAGCTTATTGAAGGAGGACTTTTTTATGAAAACACGTGCACAAAACATGCTAACATTAGTATTGGCATTGATAATTACAACATGCTTAGGCATTGCTATAACTACGACAACTGCAAACGCGACAGTGAAATACAATTCAGCAGATTTAGAAGGTGCCGATGTGCAGACGAGCCATTCAATACCATATAATACCGCTATTTACAGCGATGCTCCCGGCGGAATGGTTGTCAAGTACATGATTTCCGGGGAGACTTACGCAAAATTCTCCGTAGATGCAAATGCTTCGATTACACTCTTTCCCGAGGC
>JAUMXT010000191.1:0-558 GCA_030529015.1 Bacillota bacterium
CTGCCAGCTCTTCAAGGATGAAGTTGGTGGTGCTGTTGAGGATGCCCGAAACTTCGGTGACCTCTGCCAGCTGCAGGTTTTTTTCCGTCAGGTTGAACACAGGGGTGCCGTCCATGACTGTGGTTTCATAGAAGAATTTGCAGTTGTGCTGCTTGGCCATCCGGTCGAGGGCCTTGAATTTCCAGGCGATCGGGCCTTTGTTGGCGGTGATGACGTCCTTGCCGCGACTGAAGGCGGCTTCTATGTGGTCGATGGCCGGCTGGCCCGTAAAGATGTTCAGCGGGGTCATTTCTATCAGCACATCGTAGTCTGCGTTTTTAACGATTTCCATGGTTGTCGAGCCTGACGGCTCGGCAAACTTGCCGCATGCCGACACGTCTGCGAGAGCCTGTCTCAGATCGATACCGTCCGCATCTATTAGATTGCCCTTTGTATTAGTGGCGATAGCTGTGACCAGAATGTCATACCCATACTTTTCTTGGATCGCTCCGCGCTTTGCAAGAAGCATCTCGGCGAATGCCTGACCGGCATTGCCGAAGCCCAGAAGCGCCAGTTTTT
>JAUMXT010000191.1:568-1996 GCA_030529015.1 Bacillota bacterium
TCATAATTATCTTGATAATGTTCATATAATGTATTTATTTTTCTTAATGTCATTATTAAACTCCATGTATGCCTTATATTAAATGATTCTCTCAGTATTATTTCACAACGCCGATGTAGCCGGACTCTTCGATAATGTACTGGCCTTCGTCTGTCAATATCCACTTCAGCAACTTGTCGATGTTCTTATTCGTATTTCCCTTGCAGGTTGTGGCGTAGATCGGAGTTACGAGGTTATAGCTTCCGTTCTTAACGTTTTCGATTGTCGGCTCTACTCCATCGATGGCGATGAATTTCAGGTCCGGATTTTCCAGCACTAAATGTCTAGGTGCGTATCCGATGGAATTCTGTCTGTTTCTGTATGGTGAAATCTCTTCAACCTGTGCGAAAAGCTCATCATAAACTTTTTCTGTAGGCGCGTCCATGAGAGGAGTTCCGGCCATAAATTTATTCATCATTACCTGGCTGCAGCTTCCTACATCGCTCTGGTAAGCTTTGATTTTTTTACCGTCACCGCCGAGTTCTTCCCACTCTGTGATCTCGCCGGAATAAATTCCCTTGATCTGTTCTGAAGTCAGATCGTCGATCGGGTTGTCTTTATGTACGAAGAATACCAGTGCTTCTGTACCGATGTTTGTGTATTCAAATTCAACTCCGTAAGGTTCGGCATACGTATCGCCTTCCTTGCCCGGATACATATCGAAAAAGATATCTGTGTCTTTCTGCGCCAGATGCTTATATCCCCACTCACTTAAATACTCATCAACTGACTGGGAAGTGTTGTTATAAAGGCCTTCAAACAGTTCCACATCTTTCGGATATACCGCATCCACGAATGATGAGTACGTCTTGAGTAATGCTGTCGCTCCGTCTATCTTAGGCAAATTATCTGTAAGCTGCAGTTTCGCATTCTCCACTCTCACCAGATCGGAATCCTCTTCGAACGGATAATAGTCAGGTGAATTTTCATAATAATGTCTATACTCCGATGTGTTGACCTTGATGGCTTCATCATGTTTCAACAGTAAGAAGTCCCCACCTACAACAATGAGGTAAATGAGTGCAGGCACCAGCCATATCATAAAGAACTTCTTTTTCTTCTTGACCCAAATCAACGGGATCAGTAAAGTCGGTAAAACAAGTAAGCTGATCCACAGAATCACTATATTCAGGTCCTCGTTCAAAAGTAATATAAATAATAAAATGCCCCCTATAAGGCTGACTCCGAGAGCAACCAATGTGAGCACGATTTTAACAGCTACAGGCATAGCCTTCTTCTCTTTTTTCTTGTTGTCCATAAATTCTCCTTCGTCGGCTTCTGGTTTGAAGTGGCGGAAATCGGTTTGGGCCGATTTAGCCTTCTCTGATTCATGCGGATATTATAACAAATGCCCTTGATTATCACAAGGGCATTTGGTTTTTGTTGGTG
>JAUMXT010000191.1:2042-2111 GCA_030529015.1 Bacillota bacterium
AAAGCCACTCGCATTCAAGCAAATTCCGGATTTCTCATACGAAACGTGGTGTTTTACGGTTTTTCGCCG
>JAUMXT010000066.1 GCA_030529015.1 Bacillota bacterium
AAAAGCCAAAGACACGCGCGCTCTACTTAACTTTTGCCTGGAATATCACTGTTCCGTCATCAAGCTTTCCTTCTACATATACATATCCGTTTTCGTCTTCTGCCTTATAAAGCAGGATCTCGTCTCCCAGCAACGCTTCCTTAGAGAAATAGATACTGAAGTCAGTGTGACCTGCCAGTACGTTTTCTGCCATGTCTGCATATCTGCAGTTGTTTACGTGCATGTTTTCATCCAGGTCCGCTTCCACAACCTTGTGGGTTCCGATTTTCACGAGAGCCGCCTCGTCTACCTTGAACTTTTCTATGCCGTTTTCAAAAGCTTCATGATCTATATATGTTCCGTCGAAATCAACCTTAGCACGTTCTATCCTTCTTGTTTCGAAATTGATTATGCACCAGTGGCTGGTACCGACAGCCATCAAATTATCGGCTTCATCATAAATATAATAATCTCTGAAGAATGTCACTGCCTTTTTAGGTCGCGGATAAGTTCTTAAGATATAGTTCTTCCCTGCTTCTAGCGGTTTTTCCACCTTGAATCTCAGCTTGCTCAGCACCCATATGTAGTTCTTGGCAATGAGCTCGTCAAAACCGAGACCTAAGCTTTCTGCATGAGCTGCCGCTATTTCCTGGAACGCATACATCAGACTCGAAGCCTTGATTTTGCCCTTTGCATCAAAGTCCTCGGCACTGAAACTAATGCTCCGAACAAGAGTCAACAATTCTTTCTTACTTTCATCACTCATTTCAAATCATCTCCTTAAGCTGTCATTATTCTATGGATTTAAGGGCTTCTGCCATGTTTATCTTCTTGAGTTTTCGTCTCATTATTATATCTACGATAAACGTGAACAGCAGCACTACGATTATTGTATAAACATAGCTGACAGGTTCGATAACGTTGTTAAACGACACCATGTCGATATTGATTTCATTCATTATGAACCTGTGAAGCAGGAAGCCTGTCGGAAGCCCTGCAATAATGCCGAAAATCACCAATATCAGGTTTTCTCTGAATACATAGGCACCTGTTTCACGCGGATAAAATCCCAGCACTTCTATTGTTGCTATTTCTCTCACACGTTCCGTCAAATTGATGTTGCTCAGATTAAACAGAACGATGAATGCCAGTGCGCCGGCGCAAAGTATAACGAGGATTATTATGTAATTGAGACTTTCCATCATTTCGTCGATGCCGGCTCTCACATCCTCATTTACAGAGATGGCAATGATATCCTCTTTGTCACTTATCTTATCGGCAAGCAAGTGAACATCTCTTCCCTCTTTTATGCTTAAGTACATCATGGATGGTTCGTAGCTCTCACCTGATGTATCTTCATAAGTCTTATCATTAATAAATATATAGCTGCTTACATAGTTACGATAAATACCTGATACAGTCAGTTCTGTATGCTTCGTGTCATCATATTCCACCTTAATGGTATCGCCGACTTCCACTTCGAGCATTTCAGCCATCTTATTGTTGATGACAGCCTCCCCGTCCCCGGGATAAGGAATCACATTTTCATCATCTACCTGTTCTTTGAAGCTGATGGCGTTTTCTATATTCTTATCATCGGTCACGATCAAAGTGCTGTGCCTTGATTCATTATTATTTTCAAGGGTCACCGTCGACTGCTGGAATACTGCCGTATTGGAAAGGTCACTGCCGTATTTCTCGTCGAACTCTTCCTGTCTTTCGTCAGTCATCTCTTCGGAATATGCCACCAGCACATCGTATTTCTCGATGTTGCTATACTGGTCGTCTGATATACCTGCTACCGAGTCGTCCATACCGAATCCCGCAAGCACCAAGGATGCGCAGCCTCCGATACCTATTATCATCATTATCATTCTCTTCTTGTATCTGAGAATGTTTCTTACAGTTACCTTGTGCAGGAACTTCATCCTGTTCCAAATGAATCCGACCTTTTCGAGAAGAACTCTCTTCCCTGCCTTCGGCGCCTTAGGCCTGAGAATCTCAGCCGGCATATTGGCAAGCTGGCCGCGGCATGCGAAATAAGTCGTACCTGTGGAACAAACCAGTGAAACTACCAGCGATATGATCGCAAGCGGCAAGCTGAAATAGTATTCCAAAGGTGCGAAGTCAAACATCATCCCGTACGCTATCCATATAGCCAGCGGGAAGTACCGTGATCCCAGCATGAATCCCAGGACACATCCGATTATGGCAGCCGAGCCGGAATAAATCATATACTTGAGCATTATCCTACCTGACGTATATCCGATAGCTCTCAACGCTCCTATCTGCGTTCTTTCTTCTTCGATCATTCTCGACATCGTAGTTGAGCATACAAGAGCCGCAATCAAGAAGAAGAATACAGGGAAAACCTTAGCAATACTGTCGACAATATCAGCGTTGCTCTCGAAGGATCCAAATCCTGCATTGTCTTCTCTCTTCTGCAGGAAAATCTCCGCAGCCTCAAGATCCTCAAGTTCTTCCTCGGCATCCTTAAGTTCCTTTTCGGCGTCCGCGATCTCAGCTTCAGCCTCCGCGAAACCTCTATCCGCATCAGCTAAACCGTCATAATAATCATCATACCCCTCATCGATCTGCTTCTGCCCCGCCGCAAGTTCCTTCTCCTTGGCAGAAATCATTTCAAGTGCCGCATCTATCTGCGCAATGGCATATTCAAGCTGAGCCTTTGCCTGCAAAAGCTCACTGTTTGTCGGGTCTAAAACAAGCCCTGCGTTTACTTGTTCCAGCTGAGAAGTATAAGTTTTCCTGTCTTCCGGAAGCTTGGCTTTCTGAGCTTTCAGAGCCGCCCTGCCATCTGCAAGCTCTTTAGTCTTTTGGTCCAAAGCGCGCTTTGCGCTTCTAAGCTCCGCATATGCGGAGTCTCTCTCAGACTCTAAAGTGCGCTTTGCATCTTCGAGCTTCGCCTTGCCTTCGTCGATTTCTTCTGTAGCCTCGTCTACGATTTCATCGTAACGGATACGTGCACGGTCTTCGGCCGCCGTCTTGATCGGCGTCTCGGCCTTATCCATATTGTCGTTATATTCATCGCTGAAAATGTAGCCCTGCTGCTTGCAGGTGACGAAAATTTCGGTGTAGTATTCGCTCGTCATTCCTTCGCGCGGAATATATACGAAGCCCGCGATAGAACCGTCGCCCAGAGACGTGGTTCCTCGTTCCCTCTTCATCATGTAATACGAAGATTTGGCAATGCCTACGATTTCGTACTCCTTATATTCGAAAGCATCCTTCGTATCCTTGTTGTTTTTGTCTGCGACCTTGACCTTCTTACCGATGTCGCTTTCTGTGTATATGAAATCATCGACGATGCATTCGTCAGGATTCGACGGCATTCGACCTGCTACGACATTGAGCCGGTTAACGTCGGAAGTGACGGAATGAGCTCTCAATATCATAGACTCTCCATCCCTATTTTCCGAGAAAAAGTCAGTGTAAATACCGCCTTCTGCGGCCTTCACTTCATCGACCTTTGCCATAGCTTTCACATCTTCGTCGGTAAATCCGTAAGTCGATATCACCCTGAAATCATAGAGATTGTGCTCGTTCACATAAAGGTCACACGTCTCCATCATACATGATTTGGTGTTTTTGACACCGACAAAAAATCCTACCCCCAGAGCGATGATGGCCAGGATCGCTATATATCTCCCAAGGCTGCCGAATATGGTACGTTTTATGTTTTTAGCGTAAATATTTCCTGCCATGTTTCGTTACCCTACCATTCGATAAGTTCAACAGGTGTCGGATTATCGTTTAATGTAACGGATGCTACAGTACCGTTCTTCACTCTGACCACCCTGTCTGCCATGGCGGTCAAGGCTGAGTTGTGGGTTATTATTACTACGGTCATTCCCGTTCTTCTGCTGGTCTCCTGTAGAAGCTTGAGGATGGCCTTGCCTGTTTCGTAATCCAAAGCGCCGGTCGGTTCATCGCAAAGCAGCAGCTTCGGGTTCTTAGCCAGAGCTCTTGCTATGGCAACTCTCTGCTGTTCTCCTCCGGAGAGCTGGGCCGGGAAGTTGTTCATTCTTTCTTTGAGGCCTACGACTTCCATCACCTTCCTGCTGTTTAGCGGCTTCGGTGAAAGCTGAGATGCTATCTCAACGTTTTCAAGGGCTGTAAGGTTCGGTATCAAGTTATAAAACTGAAATACGAATCCGATGTCAAAACGTCTGTATTTAGCCATTTCTTTTTCATTGAGAGCCGATATGTCGCGTCCGTCGAGAAGCACTTTACCGCCTGTTAAGGTGTCCATTCCTCCAAGGATATTGAGAAGCGTGGTTTTGCCTGCACCTGACTGGCCGACAACTACACAAATCTCGCCTTTTTCTATTTCAAAATCCACGCCTTTAAGCGCGTTTACCTCTACATCTCCCGTCTTATATATCTTGCTTACATTTTCAAAAGTCACAAATCCCATACTCTGTCATTCAGTGCTTCCTGCGCACCGTTCTCCTTTCTATTGATATATATTTTACTCTTTTTGCACTCCATAGGCTAGCCTAAATTGTTTAATAATTTGGAATGTTTAAGTTTGCTTTAGTTTCTTTCTTCAATGTGATAAAATGGATAGGAATAATTTAACATAGGAAGGTTAAAATGAGCACAGAAGTATTGATTTCAGGTCTCGGCCTGCTGGCTGCCTTTATAGGCATGGCCATATTGATTTTTAAAAGAGTATCACCTATTATAATCGGTCCTCTGGCTGCCATTCTGGCATGCATCACAGGTGGGCTTCCGGTATTCAAGGGAGTAACAGAAACATACATGTCAGGAGTATCCGGCTTCTTCATGTCATATTTCTTCATATTCCTCCTTGGAAACATATTCGGTAACATCTATCAGAATTCAGGTGCGGCCGCTAAAATAGGTTCTATAATTTCCAAGAAATTCGGTGCGAAGCACTGCATGCTGGCATGTATGCTGGCAGCAGCAATATTGAGCTACGGCGGCATCAACAGCTTCGTTATCATATTTACCGTATATCCGATAGCACTTAAACTTTTTGAAGAGGCAGATCTTCCTACATATCTGCTTCCGGGTATCGTTTGTGCAGGTATGTGGACATTTGCCATGACAGGTCCGTTCACTCCTCAGATCCCGAACGTAGTTTCAATGCAGTATCTGGGAACTCCTGCATATGCAGGTCTTCTGCCGGGTCTTGCAGGTGCTATCACAATGGCAGTTGCCATCGTTCTCTTCATGAACTACTCTGCAAGAAAAGCAAGACTTAGAGGTGAACATTTCCAGTGGCCTGAAAACGTTAAGCGCGTAGATGAAGCAGAAGCTGCTCCGTCAGGTATCATCTCCATACTGCCGCTTCTTGTTGTACTGGTTCTCTTTAACCTGACAGAACTTGATATCGTTATCTGTCTTTTAGTAGGTATCCTTCTGGCACTGGGTCTCTTCTGGAAACACCTGCCAAAGGAAGAAATGCTGCCGATGTTCAACTCAGCTGCAACTACTTCTGTTACAGTTATTATCAATACTGCAGTTATCGTAGGCTTCGGTTCTGTTGCCAAGGCAACTCCGTTCTACGCATTCGCTACAGACGTACTTACCAACTCAGATGCCAACCCTTATGTGGTAGCTGCAGTGGGAGCTAATATATTCGCAGGTATCCTGGGTTCAGCATCAGGCGGTATATCACTGATGTACGAAACATTAGGAGAAACATTTATCGAATACGGTCAGGCCGGCT
Source organism: Bacillota bacterium (assembly GCA_030529015.1). Taxonomy (GTDB): domain Bacteria; phylum Bacillota; class Clostridia; order Peptostreptococcales; family Anaerovoracaceae; genus Lentihominibacter. The sequence continues at coordinate 5,696 of JAUMXT010000066.1, forward strand.
ACAATCTGGAATTCATCCACAGACTTTGTGCTGACGGCTGCGGCGGTCTCGATTCCCTGCCATGGAACGGCTCTATCGTATCAGTGTTTGCCATCTGCAACACTACACATAAGCTGTCATATAAATATAACTTCGTAACTTGCCTCGTGGTACCTATCGCTGCCACATTCCTGGTAGCCCTGCCGCTGGCAATCATATTCGGGTAAATAAAATGTCAGATGTGATTTTAGAAAAAAAAGGTCACACAGCAATACTGACCTTAAATAAAGTCGAATCCATGAATGCGCTTTGCGCTTCGTTTATCGATGAGATTTCATATGCCTTAGACAGCGTAGAGTCAGATTCCGACATTTACACTCTTATCATCACGGGCACAGGTAAATCGTTCGTTTCAGGCGCCGACATCAACGAGATGATCGATATGACAAGCAAAGAAATCATGGAGTGGTCAGGTTTTGGCAGCGGTCTGAATCTTCGTATCGAGTCTCTGCCTATCCCTGTTATCGCAGCCATCAACGGCTACGCCCTGGGCGGAGGTCTTGAGCTTGCTCTTGCCTGCGATATCCGCCTTGCTGCAAAGAATGCACGCATGGGTCTTCCTGAGGTTAAGCTTGGCGTCATCTGCGGTGCGGGCGGCACCCAAAGGCTGCCTAAAATCGTTGGGGAAAGCATTGCCAAGGAAATGATTTTCACAGGAAGAACTATTACTTCCGATGAAGCTCTGGCCATCGGTCTTGTCAGCAAAGTTTGCGAAAGCGAAACGCTTCTAGACGAAGCCATAGCGCTTGCGCTTTGCATAGAAAAAAACGGACAGCAGGCCGTAAGGGCTGCTAAGAAATCCATAGATTTCGGCCTTGCTAAGGGGGCCCAGCCATCAAATGGCATCTCCCCTTCTATTGAAGAGGCTTGCCTGTTTGAAAGAAAGACTTTTGCTCCGCTCTTTGAAACTGAAGATCAGAAAATCGGAATGGGCGGATTTTTAAGAAAAGAAAAAGACATCAAATTCAAGAACAGATAAGGAAAACTATATGCCTGTTAAATTTATCAACGCAAAAGAAGCGGCATCGTTAATAAAGGACGGATCTACTGTTGGTGTAGATGCTTTTATCAGCTTTTGCCTTGCTGACGATATTTTAGGTGAGATCGAGGACAGATTCGTTAGAGAGGGTCATCCTCGCGATCTTAACGTGGTGAATGTTGCCGGTATCGGCGGCGACGGCAAGGACAGGGGTATCAATCATTTCGCACACAGAGGTCTTATCAGACGTCTCCTCTGCGCCAACTTAAGTCTTGCCAACAAGATGTATCCTCTTATCATGGATGGTTCTATTCCGTGTTTCATGATACCGCAGGGTGTACTTTCTCATATGATGCGTGCTATCGCTTCAGGAAAGCCCGGGATCATAACTCAGGTTGGTATGAAGACTTTCGTTGACCCTCGTGTTGACGGCGCGTGCATCAATCGCACTGCTGTCGAGTGCGAAGATAAGCCTGTAGAACTTCTAAGCATCAAGGGTAAGGATCATCTCTTCTACCCTGCTTTTCCTATTGATGTTGCGATTATCAAGGGAACTATGGCCGATCGCAAGGGGAATATTTCCCTGGAAAAGGAAGCGATGCATCTAGAACAGCTTGAGATGGCTACTGCTGCTCGTAACTCCGGCGGTATCGTTATGGTTCAGGTAGATGAGATAGTTGACAGCGGCGACCTTCATCCTCAGGATGTTATCGTTCCTGCTACACTTGTTGACTATGTCGTACTGGGTTCTCCGGAAAATACAGGTCAGCACTTTATCGAAGGTTTGCCTCCTGTGGTCCACTCATGGTGCGGCGACGAAAAGATACAGCTGGAAGAAATCAAGCCTCTGGAGCTTGACCCTGTTAAAGTTATATGCAGACGCGGAGCTATGGAGTTTTCCAACAACGCGTTTATCAATCTCGGTATCGGCGTTCCTATGAACGTTTCCAACGTGTTGAATGAAGAAGGTTTGATCAAGAATGTATCGGCAAGTATCGAATCCGGTGTTATGGGCGGTGTTCCTGCTCCGGGAATCGCTACAGGTGCCGCATATAATCCTGACGCTATTCTTAAGCAGCCTGATATGTTTGACTTCTATGACGGCGGCGGTATCGACTATGCATGTCTCGGTGCTGCCGAAATGGATGCGCACGGCAACGTTAACGTATCGCGTTTTGCAGGTAAGGTTCCGGGGCCGGGAGGATTTATCAACATCACTCAGGGCGCTAAAAATGTATGTTTCATGGGAACGTTTACTGCAGGAAAGAGCGATATAAGAGTTGAAGACGGTAAGATCAATATCGTTGAAGACGGACCTCACATCAAATTTAAAAAGGATGTGGCTCACATCACCTTCTCAGGAGAAAACTCTCTGGATAAGGGTCGTCAAAACATCCTTTATATAACTGAACGTGCAGTATTCAATTTGAGACCTGAGGGCTTTACGCTTATTGAAATTGCTCCGGGCGCAGATCTTCAGAAGGATATCCTCGATAAGATGGAATTCACACCTGTCATCGCGGACGACCTTAAGCTTATGGATGAAAGATTGTTCAAGCCTGAAGTTATGGGAATAAAATTAAAAAACCGCTAATGCGGTTTTTTGTTTATCTATTTGTCGAAGCTGTTGTCGCCCATCGCCTTCCATCCGTATCTGAATATGGATATTATTATAGACGAAAGAACGAAGATTTCGTTCAACACTGCGCCTATGGAACCTGCGAAAATTCCGTATATGAGATATGCAGGTGAAACTGCCACAAGATTACAGAGTCTGATTTTCTGAGCATTGTCCGTCCACAGTCCGAAGGATCCTGCTATCAGCGCTATTGTAGGCAGCAGGCTTAACGGTCCTTGCCAGGTAAATACGAGTATCACGAGTGATATTACGGAGAATATGTACTTCCACCCTTTCCATCTGAGCACTTCGTATTTATCCATCTTTGCCAGCATTATATTTCTTATTATCGCCAGCAAGTAATTGCCGCATCCGGACAGTGCCCCCATAAGCAGATATTGAAAACAAAACAAAGCACTCCCTGCCATTTGGAACAGGAACAGTGCTTTATTTGATTTGATTTGAAATGAAAATATGAAACAGACTACGCCTAAAAGGCCTATGGCCTGAACTATAATTGTGAAGTACAGTGTGGACATCTGCTTGCCTCGATATTGATTTCGCTCTTGCAGAACGGACATTCCTTAGTAGTTGGAGCAGCTTCTTCTTCAGGCTTCTTAGTAAGTGACGCAGCCTTGTTCATAGCCTTGATAACTGAGAACAGTACAAATGCTACGATAAGGAAGTTGATAACTGCCATGATGAATGCACCGTAT
>JAUMXT010000192.1 GCA_030529015.1 Bacillota bacterium
TGCTGCCGGAAGAATGGAAGGAGGCATGTCTATGGATGATCAATGGGTCAAGAAAAATGCTGAGCATACGGGACAATGTGGTGATGGGCTCTTTTGGTGGCAGGCAGGCGGCGATCTTTATATCGAGGGGCATGGCGAAATCTGTATGGATGCGTTTTCCTGGAACAGCAGCATCCGAAATGTAAAGATTGCTCCTGGATCAGATGGAAGCGTAAGCCTTTGAGCAAAGACTGGAAAAAGCGTATCGACGAAGACTTTCAGCGTAGAAAGTAACTTAAGTCAACGAAACCCGTCAGTGATGGCGGGTTTCATAACGTTATGTGAGATTGCGAAATTTGATGGTTTTTGCTATAATATATAATGTGGGTCAGTTTAAGCAAAAGGCGTGTGAGGTGTACGCATGAAAATGATTGATAACGTCACGACCACCGTCCGTGACGATTTACAGCAGACCATTCGCAAGGGTAGCAAGGTCTCTATCGCCGCCGCTTGCTTTTCTATCTATGCCTATCAGGAACTGAAGAAACAGCTGGAGCATATTGATGAAATCCGCTTTATTTTTACTTCGCCGACTTTCATCAGCGAGAAGACGCCCAAGGAAAAGCGTGAGTTTTATATTCCCCGTCTATCCCGGGAACGTAGTCTGTATGGCACAGAATTCGAAGTAAAGCTCCGTAACGAACTTACCCAGAAGGCAATCGCTAAAGAGTGCGCTGACTGGATTCGTCGCAAGGTGCACTTTCGCTCTAACACTTCGCCCCAGCAGATGATGGGCTTCCTTAATGTAGATGAAAGCACCTATATGCCTATTAATGGCTTTACCACTGTTGATCTCGGTTGTGAACGCGGCAACAATGTGTTTTACTATGTCCAGCGGTCTGAGGCAGCTGAAAATGGACGCATGTATCTGAATCTTTTTGATGAGATCTGGAATGATCAGAAGAAACTGCAGGATGTTACTGAACTCGTCATCGAGAGCATCTCTGCTGCTTATCGTGAGAACTCCCCTGATTTCATCTATTTTTATACCCTCTACAATATTTTCAATGAATTCCTCGATGACATTTCCGAGGATGTTCTTCCCAATGAAGCAACCGGCTTCAAGCAGTCGAAAGTTTGGGGCATGTTGTATAATTTCCAGAAGGACGCTGTCTTAGCCATTATCAGCAAACTTGAAAAGTTTAATGGCTGCATTCTTGCTGACAGCGTTGGCCTAGGTAAAACCTTCACGGCTTTGGCGGTTATCAAATACTACGAGAATCGTAATAAGTCGGTTCTTGTGCTTTGCCCCAAAAAATTGTCCGAAAACTGGACTACATATAAAAGCAATTACGTCAACAATCCTATTGCAGAGGATAGGCTTCGCTATGACGTTCTTTATCATACCGATCTTTCCAGAGAACGCGGCATGTCTGGCCAGATCGACCTTTCCCGTTTGAATTGGGGAAACTATGATCTGGTGGTCATTGACGAGTCTCATAACTTCCGTAATGGTGGTGAAATATCAGGCGATGATGAGCGTGAAAATAGATACCTTCGACTGCTCAACCGCGTCATTCGCACCGGCGTGCGTACAAAAGTACTGATGCTTTCTGCGACACCCGTTAATAACCGCTTCTATGATCTGCGCAATCAGCTGGCCTTGGCATATGAAGGTGATGCTACCCAGATTAACGAAAAGCTGAATATATCACATACTATTGATGAGATTTTCCGTAGTGCGCAGCGTGCTTTCAATGCTTGGAGTAAGCTCCCGGCAGAAGATCGCACAACCGATGCGCTGTTGAAAACTCTTGATTTTGATTTTTTTGAGGTGTTGGATAGCGTTACCATTGCCCGCAGCCGCAGGCATATTGAAAAATATTATTCCACCACCGAAATTGGAAAGTTCCCTGAGAGATTAAAGCCAATCTCCAGAAGGCCCAATCTGACTGATCTGAGAGGCGCCATCAAGTACAATGATATTTATGAAGTGCTGATGATGCTCAACCTTGCCATTTATACACCTAGCAACTACATTCTGCCGAGCAAGATGGCGAAGTACATCGACATGACCCACAATAAGGGTAATGCGCTTACACAGCGTGGTCGTGAGG
>JAUMXT010000193.1 GCA_030529015.1 Bacillota bacterium
GCGAGTATTGTTCTTTACTTCTGTTAAGGCAGCATCAAAATCTTCTACAGAATCAACACGCACAATGCCTCGGCTTCCCGAAGAATCTACAGATTTAAAAATAAGTGGGAAAGTAAGTTCAGATACTGCGTTAGGTATGTCAGTACAATCTAAAGGTATTTTTCTGAAGCGTGCAGTTCTAACACCGAACTCTTCATATTTTGTCTTCATCAAGAGCTTGTTTGCTGCTATTTGTGCAGCCTCAAATGAGAGCCCGGAAAGGCCCATTTCATCGCAAACCTTACCTATGGTGATCACTGCCACATCTGTTCCTGCAGTGACAATCCCGTCTATATTCTCTTCACGCGCGATTTTAAGGATGGCGTCATAATCCACGGTGTTTTCGTAGTAAACTTTATCTGCGTATTCGAATCCGGGATAGTTGCCGTTTATACTTGCAACTATTGTATATATACCCATTTTCTTTGCTGTTTTAATAAGCGGCACTTGATATATGCCTGCTCCCAGTATCAAAATTTTCTTCATTGTTTATCACCGTTTCCTTTATCTTTGTGTTCGTGTATTTCTCTGATAACGTACTGTGGCTGATGGTTCATGCCGAGGAACATTCTGCCTATATATTCTCCCAGAACTCCCAGGAATAACATTATGATTCCCGAGAAGAAGAATATAGCTACCATTACTGAAGACCAACCCAGTGCAGTAGTAGGTATAAGCAGCTTCCTGATCAGAACTATCAGAGCCCCTAAAAGGCCGCCTATCGATAGCAATCCACCGATGTATTTAGCAAGTCTTAAAGGTACTATAGAATAGCCTAAAATATTTGACCATAAGTCAACGAGCTTCTTAAAAGTATAGTTCGATTTACCCACTTCTCTTTCGAAATGTTTAACAGGAACAGAAGAAATGTTTCTTGTTGTTCTTAAAAACAATCCCTGAAGATGCGTATACGGACTTTTGTACTGTATAACATAGTCTCTAACAAACTTTCTTATGATCCAGAAGCTTGATGTTTTCATATCTTTTGGCTTGCCGATTAGAATACGGACAGACATGTAATTTACGTAGCTTCCGAAATTCCTGAAAAGACTGTGTTTCTTTTCAGGGTAATATCCGTAGACGATATCAAATCCTTTATCGTATTCTTCCATCAATATGTGAAGCTGTGAAGGATGAGTTTGCATGTCATCGTCCATAGCTATTATCGCCTTGCCTGATGCTACATTAAGTCCTGCCATTACAGCGTTATGTTGACCTGAATTTTGTGCAAGCTCCACAACCTTAACGAAGGCATATTCATTTGCAAGTGCCAGCAGTTCATGAAGCGTATCTCCGCCGTCCGGAGAATGGTCATCAACAAGAATGAATTCATATGGAGTTCTGTTAAGTTTATCAAGCTCTGCCGAAGTCATTTCAACGACTTTTCGTATTGTTTTGGCCGATTTGTAGCATGGTATAACTACTGAATAAAGCATTATATATTTCCTCGATTCTCATATTGTAATTAATCATACATAAACATTTTAATATGTTTAGTCGTCTTAATCAAGAACTGTTATGAAATCACGCATAAAACACCGTGCTGAATAGTCGGATATGTTGAAATATAGGCAGTTATGTGGTAAAATTATATGATTATATTTTTGTAAAAACTAGGAGGAAATATGAAAGGAATCGTACTGGCCGGAGGCAAAGGAACCAGGCTTTATCCCATGACAAGAGCAGTATCAAAACAGCTACTGCCTATATATGACAAACCACTTGTGTATTATCCTATTTCTGTGTTGCTTTTGGCAGGAATCAGAGAAATCCTAATTATTTCAACTCCCGAAGACATAGACGGATATAAGACGCTGCTGGGAGACGGCAGCAACCTTGGAGTGAAATTTGAATATAAAATTCAGGATAAGCCGAGAGGTCTCGCAGACGCATTCATTTTAGGAGAAGATTTTATCGGAGATGACAGCGTATGCTTGGTGCTGGGAGACAATGTTTTTTATGGACAAGATCTCACAAAGCTCCTCAACGAAGCGAAAAACCGAGAAAAAGGAGCTACTGTTTCTCAAAGCAAAGAAACAACGGAAAAAGGTAACA
>JAUMXT010000194.1 GCA_030529015.1 Bacillota bacterium
CCTAGGGTAAAAAAGTATGTCCTTCTCTCTTTTGGCAAATATGTAGGCCTAAGTACTCAGCTTGACTGTGTTGCGGAAAGATCCTGCAGTGAATACCTTCACCAGAAAGGGTTCAAATCTAATGGGGCTACACAATATTGGTTCTGCATATATAGCATACTTGAGGGCTTCTTTAATTGGGCACTCTCCAGAGGTCATATGAGCCATATGCCCTTGCCAACGAGCAAGCCGTGCAAACCAAGAGACTTCAGACCTTACATATATACAAATGCGGAACTGGAATCTCTTTTCAAGACGGCTTTAAATTATCGAAAAAGATGTAATATCATGCACCCTTACGTCATACAAACTATGTTGAAGGTGACATACTGTTTGGGGCTTAGGCCTAGCGAGACCGTATCATTGCAGCTAATAGATATTGACTTTGAGGCAAAGACAGTCTTAATAGAAGAGACCAAATTCTATAAGAGCAGGCTGCTTCCATTCGGGATTGAAGTAGAGTCGGTACTTCGAAATTACATGCAATGGCGAAACAAGGTTGCAAAAGAGCAAGGATTGACTTCAGACTGCCTTTTCTTTGACAAAAGAAACAATCAAGTAAAGCTATCCGCCCTACAAGCTGCTTTCAGGTTAATCTGTAAGGCTGCAAATGTTAGCAGAAATGATAAAGAACGCAGTGATGTCCGGTTACAAGATCTAAGGCATACGTTTGCAACGAACAGGATAATACAATGGTACAAGGAAGGGAAAGACGTGCAATTGTTGCTGCCTGTGCTTTCCACTTATCTTGGCCACTGTAACATTGACAGCACTGCAACCTATATCTCATTCACTCCTGAACTTCAAAAAGAGGCTTCTTTAAAGTTCCAAAAGTATGCAGAATCATGAAGAATATCTATAATAGAAATCTCGGATATTGGATAAAGTACTACCTACTTGACCATCTTCCAATCGTACGTAATCTCTCAAGAAACACGATACTTAGCTATAGAGATGCGCTAAGACAACTGTTGAACTATATGTCATCCAAGAAATATGATATAGAAAATGCAGATGTAGAAGCAATTACTAGCACAATCGTAAAAGACTTCCTAGTTTATCTGGAGCATGAAATGCACTGTTCCGTAAGCACTCGCAACCAACGTCTTGCGGCAATACACAGCTTTGCTTCGTATGTGGCAAGCCAATCACCTGAGCACCTTCATTGGTATCATACATTGAAGTCTATACCGATAAAGAGAAGGCAGATAAAGGAAATTGACGGCAGGGCAGTTCCACAGATCGAATATCTAGAGAAAGATGAGATGCAAGCTATGTTAAACGCTCCAGATAGGAGAACCGCTCAAGGATACCGTGATTATGCTCTTCTCCTGTTCATGTATAACACAGGGGTCCGAGCCTCGGAAGCAGTCAATATTACAATAGAAGACCTTAAAATAGGGAAAGGTATAAACTCACCATATGTAATCATACATGGAAAGGGTAACAAAACCCGTTCTTGTCCTTTATGGGAAAGAACAGTTAAAACCATATCCCCATTGCTGAATAGAGAATCATGCGCCCCTGTTTTTCTCAACAGATATGGAAATGCAATCACACGCTTCGGTATATACGAGTTGGTATCAAGGTATGCTGTCAAGGCTTCAGAAATAAAGGAATCCATCCGTGAAAAGCATGTGAGTCCGCATACGATAAGACACACAACGGCATCTCATCTACTAGAGGCTGGAGTTGACATCAACACTATCAGAGCATGGCTTGGTCATGTCTCTGTCAACACGACTAATATCTATGCCGAAGTTAATCTCAGAATGAAAGCAGAAGCGCTTAAAACATGTGAAATAGGAAGTACCGCTAGTATGAAACCATTGTGGAAAAAAGACAAATCACTCCTTGACTTCCTGATGTCTATATAAGTATGTTATGTTGGCAATAATAGCAATAAGTATAAAGTACACAGTCACTTATCTATGATGCCAACATAACTGGCTTGCCAACATAAGGACGCTTATGTGCAGCACAACATAATCTCCCGATAGCGAGAGGCCTAATTGCATTCTCAATATCATTATTATCAATATGG
>JAUMXT010000067.1 GCA_030529015.1 Bacillota bacterium
CCGATTTCTTTCATTGCCAGACCGATGTCTTGTTTGTTGGAACTGATCTTGCTCTTAAGCTTACCTACTTCCATCATTTCACCGGCTTTGTTGCCTGCCATAACTGCAGCGTCAGAAGCTGCCTTTGTAATTTTATCAAAAAGTCCTGCCATATCTCTATTCCTCCGTTCCTTTTTTATGCCCACGATCACGTATGACCACGGTCACCTGTAAGATGTCTAACGTCTTACTGCCTGCTGCATTCTTCTGTCTGCATCTCTCTTGGCGATGTCGTGACGTTTATCGTATTCCTTCTTACCTCGAGCTACTGCGATTTCAACCTTAGCTCGCCCTCTGTCATTAATGTACATCCTGAGCGGCACTAAAGTCAAGCCCTTCAGCGTCGTATATCCGATGAGCTTGCGGATCTCTCTCTTGTGAAGAAGCAGCTTCTTCGGTCTGAGAGGATCGGTGTTAAATCTGTTGCCTTGTTCATACGGGCTTATGTTCATGCCGTAAAGGATCAGTTCTTCGTTTTGTATTTTTGCGTAGCTTTCTTTAATGCTTACCTTGCCCTGCCGTACTGACTTGATCTCGGTCCCCGTCAAAACAATGCCTGCTTCGTAGGTTTCTTCGATGAAATAGTCGTGGCGAGCTTTTTTATTATTTGCTACAAGCTTCATGTTATTCCTCTCCACTTCATTGTGACTTTACCGACACAATCCTTGATGTTTAATACCCCTATCGCTTCGTTTCTGCTGTCCATAGATGATTTCCTGTTATCACTTAGCACAAACAGCTCATCGCTGTCCAAACGCATTCTAGCCATATCATCCATATGAACAGATTCCTTCATGTATTCCTGATACGGCTTGTCATTTAGATAAAACATGCCGTCTTTTATTTCCACGGTATCTCCCGCTGCACCGGCGACCCTTCTTACGAGGATACTTCCCTCGCCTTCTTCGCCGTAAACGTCGCTTCTGAATGCAACCAAATCTCCCACTTGAGGGGAGTCTCCGTGCTCTTCAAAGGCCAGCTTGTTGACCAGCACCTTGTATCCGTCATAAAGGACCGGCTCCATTCCGCTCCCGCTGACGGTCACTGTCATATATACATATGATGCAGCCATTGCCGCTGCAATTGCCAGCACCGCCGACACCATATAAATCGCAACACTCTTATACATAATCGCCACTCCTTTCGAGTCAAATGACACTTCGTGCCAAATGCTGTCAGCCAAATGACACTTCACAACGATTATGTACAAGTTTCACAAATAAATTACAACAATCCGAATTCGTTAAACGGGAACAGCCTTATAAACGCCTTCCCCAGAATAGCATCCTCGCTCACGGTCCCTACCGACGGGTCTCTGCTGTCAAGACTCATGGCTCTGTTGTCACCCATGGCGAAAACCTGTCCCTCAGGTACAGTGAACTCGGTAAGATAACCGCCTGTATACCCGTCGAGCGTATACGGTTCCTCGAGAGGATATCCGTTCCTGTAAACCACGCCGTCAGAAATAGTGATAACATCACCTTCGACACCGACAACACGCTTGATCAAAAGCTTCTTGCCTTTACCGTCATCGCGATCCAGGTCGGACTGGAACACAATTATATCTTCATGTTCAGGATGGTCTTTAGTTACATATGCCAGCTTGTTGACGAACAAATAGTTATTTTCATAAAGAGTAGGCTCCATTGAGCTTTCCTTAACTATTGTCGGCTTTATGACAGTAGTAATTATGATTACTATGACGACCGCCACAAGCACATCCTTGATAAACTCTTTCATTTACTGCCTCCAAACACAGTATATTTATCACATTTGAAATATTTGATTATTTCTTCTTTAAATATTCAATATCAGAAAACGGCCATACTCTAAGCAGTACGTTACCCTTGATTTCTCTCATATCCACAGGTCCCATATCAGGATTCCTGCTGTCGATCAGCTCGTCTCTGTTATCGCAAAGCAGGAAGACCTCATCCATTTCCAGCTTGACCTTCTTCATATCCTCAGGCGCTCCCGCGATCCCGTCATCTGTTACATATTCTTTGCCGTTTACCAGCACCTTGCCGTTTTTGATCGCTACAGTATCCCCCGGATGTCCTACCACACGTCCGATGATATTATCCTCGTAAACATCCTGCGCGTAAGTTTTCTCAAGAATAACCATGGAATCCTTTTCAGGCGGTTTTCTGTTAGGGTTATACGCTGTCTTGCTGACAACAAGAACGTCTCCGTCCTTCAGCGTCGGTGCCATAGCATTTCCCTCGTTAACTTCCGGAGCAATTACCATAAACATTACGAATGCCAGCGCCATCGCTATAAGATACGGTGCGTTGCTCTGTTTCCAATTCCTATAATCTCTCTGTTTTCTCTGCATTTTTTATCCTTTCAAACCCTTTTCTGCTATAAGCACTTCCTTAACTCTTGCAAAGTCTGCCGGCAGCGGCGCCTCCACGACTTTTCCTTCAAGTCCGGCCAGTTCTTCCGGCATATGGGTAAATTTTAACTTATATGCGTGGAGCAGCTGTGTCGTTACTCCATGTTTCTTCAAAAGCTCATTGGCCTTCCTGTTACCGTATTTGATGTCGCCCGCCAAAGGATATCCCGCATTTGCCATATGAACTCTTATCTGATGAGTTCGCCCTGTAAATATCCTGACCTCTGCCAGCGAGAATTTTTCGCCTGTCACAAGCGGCCTTGCCTGAGTTCTGGCTTCTTTGCCATCCTCCGTTACCGAAGAAATGTTCTTATCGTGATCCTTGACCAGCCTGTCTTCTAAAACAAGTTCCTTTTCAAACTTACCGCACACGATAGTCTGGTAATACTTCTCGACATGATCCCTTTCTCGAAGAACAGCCGTAAGGCTTCTCAGCGCAGCTGCATTCTTTCCGAAAATAACGAGCCCCGTAGTATTTCTGTCGAGTCTGTTGACCGGCGCCGGCACGAACGTCCTCTCTCTTGACGGCTCGTACTCGCCCTTTTCCTGAAGATAGCCGCACACCTGATTCACCAGCGTGTTTTTCTTCTCGTGGGCATCTCCGTGAGTAAGAAGGCCTGAAGGCTTGTCGACGATCAGAACGTTTTCATCCTCGTATGCGATCTTGAACTGCCTCTTGGCTGCCTTTTTTTTAACGGGAGCAGTCAGCTCTGCCAGCTTTTCTTCTGATATGTAAAGGGCAATCTCGTCGCCTTCGCGAAGCTGAGTGTCCTCCTTGCCGCGCTTGCCGTTGATCTTAACATCCTTTCGGATCATCTTGTATATGGCGCTGAGCGGCGCTTTTTTCAGATACTTTTTGAGGAACCTGTCCAGTCTCTGGTCAGCCTCGTTAGATGTAATGATTATTTTTACCATAGAATTTATTATACAACAGATTTGAAGACAAGTACAATTTTATCTAATACATTGTGAAGAAAATTTCATTAAAAATATTTTATATGATTTGAGAAAGTCAACGAAATATGTTAAAGTATGTATGTATATGTATTATATATACTAAAGGAGCAAAAAACATGAAAAAATTAAAAGATTTCTTCTATGATAAAAATGACATCATCATAGTATTATTGATAGTAGCTGTTGCAGCCTTCATCATCTATACAAGCATAGATTCTCTGATGGGATATCCTGCTAAGTATGCCAGCGAAGCAGCAGCGACAGAAACTAAGGCAACTACTATAGTTACCGAACCAACCGAAGCGACTACAGAAGCTGATGCTGATGCCGAAGCTGCTGATGAAGAAGCTGAATCGTCAACCGACTCTTCAGAAGAAGAGTAATCATACACCTATATTAATTTCATTATTTAAAAGGAGGCAATCATGGCTCTAGTTACAACAAAAGATATGTTTGAAAAAGCTCTCAAAAGCGATTATGCAGTAGGAGCATTCAATGTCAACAATATGGAAATCATCCAGGGTATCGTTGAAGCTGCCCAGGAAGAAAATGCTCCACTGATCCTTCAGGTATCAGCAGGAGCGAGAAAATATGCTAAGCCTGCATATCTTCTCAAGCTGGTAGAAGCTGCTATCCTCGATACAGGTCTTGATATCGCTCTTCACTTAGACCACGGTGAAGATTTCGACATCTGCAAGAAATGTGTTGATGACGGTTTCACATCAGTAATGATCGACGGATCCAAGTATCCGCTGGAAGAAAACATCAGACTTACTAAGGAAGTTGTAGACTATGCTCACGCTCACGGCGCTGTAGTAGAAGCAGAACTGGGCAAGCTGGCAGGTATCGAAGATAACATCAAGGTAGATGCTAAGAACGCTACATTCACAGTTCCTGAAGAAGCTGCTGAATTCGTAGCTAAGACAGGCGTTGACTCACTGGCTATCGCTATCGGCACAAGCCACGGCGCATTCAAGTTCAAGGGCGACCCTTACCTCGATTTCGAAAGACTTCAGGAAATCCACAAGCTGATTCCTGATACACCGCTGGTACTCCACGGAGCATCAACAGTACTGCCTGAATTCGTAGCTAAGTGTAATGAATTCGGTGGAAACATTCCGGGAGCACAGGGCGTTCCTGAAGAAATGATCAGAGAATCCACTAAGTACGGTATCTGTAAGGTAAATATCGACACAGACTTAAGACTTGCTATGACAGCTGAAATCAGAAAGCACCTGATCGAGCATCCTGCAGATTTCGACCCTAGAAAATATCTTGCTCCTGCAAGAGACGCTATCAGAGGAATGGTACAGCACAAGATCAAGAACGTGCTGAACGCTTCAAACCAGAGATAAGCTGCGCAGTGCGCTTTGCAAGAAGAAAATTAAAAGAGCTGATGCCTTAAAAAGCATCAGCTCTATTTTTATACGTTAATTATTTCTTAGCCGCCGACAGCATGTCGTTCTTCATCTTCCAAAGGTCGTATGAAAGATCCACGTAATATGTCTGCGGATTTTCGAATCTCTTCATTTCATCCCACATTGAGTCAAGCTCCTTCTGGCAGTAAGCTCTGATCTCATCTATTGACGGACAGTCGTATACGCATTCGCCCTTGTCGAATATCTGTGTACGGAGATTCTTCGCATAGAAATTGCTTACTTTCTTTCTCTTCCATACTGCGCTAGGGTCGAAGATTTCATACGGATCCTCTTCAGGGATAACTTCGCTGTCGAGAGTGATTACGTCTGCCAGCATCATGTCAGTGTCCTTGTCATAGAGTCTGTACAGTGACTTGAATCCCGGATTTGTGATTTTTTCGACGTTTTCGCTGACCTTGATCTTAGGGATCATTTCGCCGTTCTTTTCGAGAGCTGACAGCTTATACACTCCGCCGAATACAGGCTGTGAGCTGGCTGTAACAAGTCTTTCACCTACTCCGAACGAATCGATGCAAGCACCTTCCTGGATAACGTCTCTGATTATGTATTCATCAAGTGAGTTTGATACTACGATAGAGCAATCCTGCAGGCCTGCATCGTCCAGCATCTTACGCGCCTTCTTAGTCAGATATGCGATGTCGCCGCTGTCGATACGGATGCCCATCTTCGCAGGCTTCATTTCCTTGAACACCTTGATCGCAGTCGGAACTCCTGACTTTAAAACGTCGTATGTATCTACGAGCAAAGTGCAGTTTGTCGGATATATTTCCGCATATTTCTTGAACGCTTCGTATTCGTCATCGTACATCTGCACCCAGCTGTGAGCCATAGTTCCCAGTGCAGGTATGCCGAATTCTCTGTCTGCCAGCGTACATGCAGTTCCGGCACATCCGCCGATATATGAAGCTCTCGCTCCGTAAATAGCTGCCGCAGTACTGTGTGCACGTCTTGTACCGAATTCCATTACAGGTCTTCCCGCTGCAGATCTCACGATTCTGCTCGCCTTAGTCGCGATAAGACTCTGGTGATTTATCAGCAGAAGGATCATAGTTTCTATGAACTGAGCCTGCATAACAGGACCTCTTACCGTGATAAGCGGCTCATGCGGGAATACGATGCTTCCTTCAGGAACAGCCCATACATCACATTTGAACTCGAAATTCTTCAGATATTCCAAGAACTCCTCATTAAACAGCTTCTTCTTTCTCAAATACTCGATGTCTTCATCAGTAAACTCGAGTCCCTTCAGATACTCTATCACCTGCTCAAGCCCTGCGAATATAGCATATCCGCCGCCGTCAGGAATCTTTCTGAAAAACATATCGAAATATGCTATGTCATCAGTCATGCCCGAATTGTGATATCCGTTAGCCATGGTGATTTCATAAAAGTCCGTGAGCATCGTCAGGTTCAGTTTTTCAATCATTTCTACATCCTCCATGTTATATGGCGATACCAATCATTTCTAGTATAACACTTTCCTGAGGAATTCTCCAGTATAAGTTCCTTCTGCCTGCGCCACTTCTTCCGGTGTGCCCTCCACGACGATATTCCCGCCTCTGAATCCTCCGTCAGGACCGAGGTCTATAATATGATCCGCACGCTTGATAACGTCAAGGTTATGTTCGATGACAACAACCGTATTGCCGGCATCCACCAGTTTATCAAGCACGTGAAGCAGCTTATCCACATCTGCAAAGTGCAGTCCCGTCGTAGGCTCATCCAGGATGTAAAGCGTCTTGCCTGTGCTCTTCTTAGAAAGCTCCGATGCAAGCTTTATTCTCTGGGCTTCTCCTCCGGAGAGCTGAGTGCTCGGCTGTCCCAGCTTGATATATCCAAGTCCTACTTCTTCCAAAGTAGTCAGCTGTCTCGATATGCTAGGGATGTTCTTAAAGAATTCCAGCGCTTCCGTCACGTTCATATCAAGCACATCGAATATGCTCTTGCCCTTGTACTTGACTTCTAGTGTCTCCCTGTTATATCTCTTGCCTTTGCAGACTTCGCACGGCACATAAACGTCAGGCAGGAAGTGCATCTCTATCTTGATGATACCATCACCGCTGCATGCCTCGCATCTGCCGCCCTTTACATTAAAGCTGAATCTACCCTTTCCATAGCCGCGCATTTTCGCCTCAGGAAGCTGGGCGAAAAGGTCTCTGATATGGGTGAACACGCCTGTATATGTGGCAGGGTTGGATCTCGGTGTCCTGCCGATCGGCGCCTGATTGATATCGATGATCTTGTCGATTTGATCAAGGCCCGTGATTTTCTTATGCTTACCCGGCTTTTCCTTGCTTTTGTACATTTCCGCAGCCACTGCCTTATAAAGGACTTCGTTTATGAGACTGCTCTTGCCGGAGCCGGAAACGCCCGTAACGCAAACCATCTTGCCCAGCGGGATCTTTACATCGATGTCCTTGAGATTGTTTTCCGATGCCCCGATGACCTCAATATATTTTCCGTTGCCTTCGCGTCGCGTTTCAGGAACTTCTATCTTTTTCTTACCGCTGAGATACTGGCCGGTTATGGATTCGGGACATGCCATGATGTCCTCCACAGTTCCCTGTGCCACCAGCTCGCCGCCGTGGATGCCTGCCGCAGGACCGATATCGACGATGTGATCTGCCGCATGCATAGTATCCTCGTCGTGTTCCACCACCACCAGGGTATTGCCTATATCCGTCAGATGTCTGAGAGCCTCCAGCAGCTTTTCGTTGTCCTTCTGATGAAGTCCGATGCTCGGTTCATCGAGTATATAAAGCACGCCGACAAGACCAGAGCCTATCTGGGTCGCCAGTCTGATTCTCTGGGATTCTCCCCCTGAAAGTGTCGCCGCCGCACGGCTCAGATTCAGGTAATCGAGACCGACGTTTGCCAGGAATGTCAGCCTGCCCTTTATCTCCTTCAGGATCTCTTCTGCGATTTTTTGATGAGTAGGCGAAAGCTCAAGTCCGTCTACGAACTCGATAGCATCCACTACAGACATATCGCAAAACTCCATGATGTTCTTACCGCCGACTGTCACTGCCAGAAGTTCAGGCTTAAGCTTGTTGCCCTTGCAGACATGGCAAGTGTCGATGCTCATGAATTTTTCCATTTTTTCTTTGATCCATTCGGAGCTTGTTTCTCTGTACCTTCTCTGCAGGTTGTTGATGAGCCCTTCGAAAGTATGGTTTCTATGCTGGACCATGCCGCTTCTGTTGGTGTAGTCGTACACTAGTGTTTCATCGCCTGTACCGTAAAGCAGCACCTGCTTGAACGTCTCAGGGAGTTCTTCATACGGAAGGTATATGTCTGCGCCGTATTTATCGGCCAGGGCTTTTATCACCTGCCAGTAAAAGCTGGTGTGTTCCATGGTTGCGAATATATTGCTGAGAGCCTTGTCCACGATGCTGAGGCTCTTGTCCGGTATCAGAAGATCCGGGTCGATGCTCTGGATGAAGCCCAGTCCGTTACATTCGGGACATGCGCCCATCGGATTGTTGAATGAGAACATTCTCGGCTCCAGCTCTTCGATGCTGACACCGTGATCCGGGCACGCCAAGGAAGTGCTGAACGTCTTCTCGAAGATGACTCCATTATCAATGATGACCTGCACCAGGCCTTCGCCGTGAGCGATAGCCAGCTCGCATGCTTCTGCCAGTCTGCTCTGAACGCCGTCTCTCACTTTGATCCTGTCTACAACGATTTCGATAGTGTGCTTGAAGGTCTTTTCCAGCTTGATCTCATCTTCGCTAAGCAGCTTCATTTCGCCGTCCACGCGAACTCTTGTGAAACCTTCTTTTTGGATCCTTTCAAGGACCTTTTCGTGCTGACCTTTTCTCTGTCTTATCACCGGCGCCAGTATCGTCAGCTTAGTCCCTTCGCCTTCATTCATCAGAAGTTCTGTGATCTGGTCGATGGTCTGGCTAGTGATTTCTCTGCCGCAAACCGGGCAGTGCGGGATACCGATGCGGGCATACATGAGTCGCAAATAATCGTATATTTCCGTTAC